>JBKDZW010000100.1:0-6455 GCA_047971685.1 Rhodoblastus sp. | reverse complement strand
GTTCCTTCGTCCGCAAATGCACGCAGGCCCGCGCCAGCGCGTCCTTGCTGTCGAAATATTCGTAGAAGCTGCCGAGCCCGACGCCCGCGACCATCACGATCTCGCGGATCGTCACCTGGGCGTAGGGCTTTTCGGCCAGGAGCCGAACAAAGGCGTCGCGGATGGCGCGCGCGGTCTCCCGCGAGCGCGACTGAACCGGCCTGCGCCGCTGTTTTTTTTGCGTATCTTCCGCCCGTTTCGCCATGTCCGCGCCAATCCGAACACCTGCCTGCCCGCCAGAGGTTATGATGCGCGCAGCCAAATTCGGAAGAAAGCCGCTTCTGGCACAGGCAGGCAAGGGAGACAGCCATGGAAACCGCCGCGCATCAGACCGCCGCCCACGCGGACCAGTATGGCGCCGTGACCCACGAAGTGCTCAACCAGCCGCACGAACTGGTCGATTACAATCTATATACCTGCGACCGCCCTCTGGCGGAGGCCGTCGTGCGCGAGGGCGCGCAATGGGCGGAAAACGACATCGCCGATTTCGGCGCGCGCATCGCCGCGGCCGAGTATCTCGACCTCGGCGTTCAGGCCAATCGTCACCTGCCGGAATTCGACACGCACGATCGCTATGGCCGCAGGGTCGATCTCGTGCATTTTCATCCCTCCTATCACCAGTTGATGAAGACCTCGATCGAGGAGGGCCTGCACTCCTCGCCCTGGACCGATCCGCGCAAGGGCGCACATGTCGCGCGCGCTGCGCGCTTCTACATGCATTCTCAGGTCGAGCCCGGGCACGGCTGCCCGATCAGCATGACTTTCGCCTGCGCGCCGGCGCTCGCCCAGCAGCCCGACCTCGCGAAGGAATGGCTCCCGAAGATTTTCGCCCGCGACTATGACCCGCGCAATGTTCCCGCCGACGAGAAGGACGGGATCACCATCGGCATGGCGATGACGGAAAAGCAGGGCGGCTCGGACGTGCGGGCAAATACGACGCGCGCCATTCCGCTCGGGGCCGGAGGGCCGGGCAGAGAATACGAACTGGTCGGCCACAAATATTTCGTCTCGGCGCCCATGTGCGACGCCTTCCTCGTGCTGGCGCAGGCGCCGGGCGGCCTGTCGTGCTTCCTCGTGCCGCGCTGGAAACCCGATGGAACCAAGAACCCGCTGCAAGTGCTGCGGCTGAAAAAGAAGATGGGCAACGCATCGAACGCCTCGAGCGAGACGGAATTGCGCGGCGCGCTCGGCTGGATGGTAGGCGCTGAAGGCCGCGGCGTGCCGACCATCATCGAAATGGTGGCGATGACGCGCTTCGACTGCATGATCGGCTCCTCCGCGCTGATGCGCGCCGCCCTCGTCCAGGCGATCGACCATTGCAGGCAGCGCGCGGCTTTCGGGCGGCTGTTGATCGATCAGCCGATCATGACCAACGTGCTGGCCGATCTCGCGCTCGAGACCGAGGCCGCCCTGACGCTCACCATGCGCATCGCGCGCGCGCTCGACAACCGCGCCGATCCGCACGAGGCCAACCTCATCCGTATCGGCTCGGCCATCGGCAAATACTGGATCTGCAAGCGCACGCCGGGCGTCGCGGCGGAAGCGATGGAATGTATCGGCGGCTCTGGCGTGATGGAGGACGGGCCCATGCCGCGCCACTTCCGCGAGAGCCCGGTCAACGCGATCTGGGAAGGGTCGGGCAACGTGCAATGCCTCGACGTGCTGCGCGCGATGGGCAAGAGCCCGGAGACGCTGGCGGCCTATTTCACGGAAGTCGAGACGGCCAAAGGCGGCAATGCGACGTTCGACGCGCATATCGCCGCGCTGCGCGAGGACATGCGCGATACGAAGGATTTCGAACTGCGCGCACGAAATCTGGTCGATCGACTCGCGACCGGCCTGCAAGCGAGCCTGCTGGTGCGCCACGCGCCTTCCTATGTCTCGGACGCCTTCTGCGCCTCGCGGCTCGCATCGCACGGCGCGCATCAATATGGCGCGCTGCCGAAGGACGTCGATTGCAAGGCGATCGTGAAAAGGGCGCAGGTGCGGTGACGGCTGAGCCCTCTCCCGTGAAACGGGGACGACAAGAAGCTGGCTGTCGCCGACCTCGGACTGGAGCGAGAGGGCGCGATCGCCTCAATGGCCGCCATATCGGCGCCACCCTCATCCATCGCGCATTTGCGCGACGCCCTTTCCCGTTTCACGGGAAAGGGAAATAGCGCTCTCAATCCACCTTGCGCACGGCGCCTTTGGCGGCGCTGGTCGTCAGCGCCGCATAGGCTTTCAGCGCGGCCGTAATTTTTCGCGCGCGAACTTCCGCCGGCTTCCAGCCTCTGGCGTCCTGCGCCTTGCGACGCTGCGCCAGTACGCCGTCCGCCACCGCAAGATGTATCTTGCGGTTGGGAATATCGATCTCGATACGATCACCCGTCTCGACCAGACCGATCGCGCCGCCTTCGGCGGCTTCCGGCGAGCAATGGCCAATGGAAAGGCCCGACGTTCCGCCGGAAAACCTGCCGTCGGTAATGAGCGCGCAGGCTTTGCCGAGACCCCGCGATTTCAGATAGCTCGTGGGATAGAGCATTTCCTGCATGCCCGGACCGCCGCGCGGCCCCTCGTAGCGGATGCACACCACGTCGCCGGCCTTCACCTCGCCGCTCAAAATGCCCTTCACCGCCGCATCCTGGCTTTCGTAGACGCGCGCAGGCCCCGTGAACTTGAGAATGCTCTCATCCACGCCCGCCGTTTTCACGATACAGCCTTCCTCGGCGATATTGCCGAACAGCACGGCAAGGCCGCCGTCTTGCGAAAAGGCGTGCGCCTTGTCGCGGATCACGCCTTTCTGGCGGTCCGTGTCGAGGTCGTCGAAGCGGGCGTCCTGGCTGAAGGCGACCGTCGTCGGCACGCCGCCGGGCGCGGCCTTGAAAAAGGTTCGCACGCTCTCGCTGTTCGAGCGCTTCACGTCCCATTTGTCGAGCGCAGCGTCAAGCGAAGCCGCGTGAACGCTGTGCGTGTTGCGGTTGAGCAATCCCGCCCGATCCAGTTCGCCGAGAATGCCGTAGATGCCGCCGGCATGATGCACGTCTTCCACATGCACATTGGCCACTGAGGGCGCGACCTTGCACAGACAAGGCACGCGGCGCGAAAGCCGGTCGATGTCGGCCATGCTGAAATCGACCTCGCCTTCGCTGGCGGCCGCCAGCAGATGCAGGACCGTATTGGTCGATCCGCCCATGGCGATGTCGAGCGTCATCGCGTTCTCGAAAGCCTCGAACGAGGCGATGGAGCGCGGCAGCACGCTTGCATCGTCCTGCTCGTAATAGCGGCGCGCAAGATCGACGACGAGATGGCCGGCCTCCACGAACAGACGCTTGCGGTCGGCGTGCGTGGCGACGACCGTGCCGTTGCCGGGCAGGGAAAGCCCGAGCGCTTCGGTCAGGCAGTTCATGGAATTGGCGGTGAACATGCCCGAGCACGAGCCGCAGGTCGGACACGCCGAACGCTCTATCGACCGCACATCGGCTTCCGACACCTTGTCGTCGGCGGCCGCCACCATGGCGTCGATCAGATCGACCTTATGGGCCTTCCGCGCCGTCCCGAGCAGCCGATCCTGCTCCTGCGGATGCTGCAGAATGAGCACGGCGACGCGGTTGTCGACCGACGCAACGGCCTCGCAGACACACAGCGCCTGCGGTTTGACGCAATGCGGGCAGGCTGGTTCTTCCGGCAGGATGCCTTTTGTCGCTCATGCGCTTCCTTACACCGCGCGTCACTCGAAAAGCGATAAACGCGGGCCCAGCGTTTCCGGGCGCGCACGGGTGCGCGGTAGAACGGCGTGCCCGATTGGCTCAAAATCCGCATTGCTGCGGCTGTGTGTCTACGCCGGGAATTCGCGGGTCGGCTACCGAGCGCCGCATCGCGACAAACTCGCTCAACGTCGCACCTACAAATTTTTCTGACGCCTTGGCGAACAGGCGATCGAGATGCGCGTACAAAAACTCAATTTTTTCTTCGGTGTCGAATGTCGGACTGCCGCCCGGCATAAGTTCCGACGAGTGCAACATGAATTGCACGTAGTCGCCGTTGACCGCCAGACCCGCTTGCAATGCCAAAAGCATATCCGACAGGTTTCGCCCGTTCGGCCGCAACCAAACAACCGGCTTTGGCTTGCCGAGAGCGCGGCGTAGTTGGGATTCGAAGAAGGAGATGGATTTAGGAAGGATGGTCACCGGAATTTCGAGAAGCTTGAGACCATCGCCGAACTCGAATGAAAATGTTGTAGCAGGTAAACCGGAATAATCGACCGCGTGCGCACCTTGCGTCGGTCCGGTCATCGGCCAGCTTACATTCGGCGTCACAGAACAATCGCTCGTGTAGCCGAGCGCCGCCAATTCCCGAGCATATCGCCCGTCGAGCGCCCATCTACCCGCGCGATGCGTCAGCATCTTGGTCTCGAAGACGTCCTCCAATCGTCGGGTCATGACGTGGATTTTCTCGACAACAACATCTTGCGGATATTCGATCAGATAAGGCTGTCGGATATCATCGTTGTCTCCGAGCGGAACGATTGGCGGCGAATTCCATGCGTGTAGATGCATTCCGATCTCGCCAGTCCTCCGCGCTAGCAGATCGCGACCAAACGCTCGGAAGTTCGGGCAGTTCGCCATCTCCCAATTAACGACATAAGTCGGCTTGAACCCATATTTCTCGCACAAGCGCTGAAACCGCGGCAGGTACCTGCTATTTTCTGTCGTTACCTGTGCGGGTGCAGCCCAGAGATTGTCGCCCTCCGTGTCGATGGTAATCTGAAAGATCGACCGGTTCGGCATGCGCCCTTCCAGATCGCCGTTGCGGCAGACGCTGCGATCAATTAAATCGTTGATCATCGGTCACCTTGTTGATTCCTGAGACGAGCTTCTGCAAACGCCAAATCGTTGATGCCGGACGCCGCCGAAAGCAACGGTTTTGTAATTTCGCTTAGCTTCGCCTCGAAACGTCTACATTCTCGAGGGCGTCATGGCAACCGAAGTGATTGAGCTCCAGTATAGCGACGCCAGTTTGGCGGAGATGTTTGAAGTCGGGCGGGCGGCCTTCGGGCACAGTTACAATATCGAACAATTGCAAAACAACTGGCGGCTTGGCGACGATCGCACGACGTTCTACGGAATCGTGACAGACGGCAAGCTGATCGCATTCAATGGTTTCATGGCGCACGCGGCCCGACGCGGCGACAGGCCTTTGGTTCTGTTTCAATCCGGGCATAGCGCGACGCATCCCGATCACAGGAGAAAAGGCCTATTCCAGAAGTTAATAAATCACGCGAAGTCCTCTCTAGACGGCGATTACATCGTTGGTTTTCCGAACGATAAATCCAAGCCCATATTTGTCGAGAAACTCGGATTCAGCTTGGCCGCGATGCGCCGTGTCTGGTTGCCATGTTTCGGCTCCCGATACTTCCTGAATGCGCGACAGTACATCTCGAGCGTCCGCGCGGCAGATATGATCCATCCGGACGAAGCGGCTCTCGCGAAATGGAAGTGGGCGGAGCACGAGCGCGACGTGTTCTCGGTCGAGGAAGACAGCGCAATTATCTGGGGTCGGCTCACGACGCGCCGAATTGGAATCACAAAATTCCGAGTGCTGGTCGTCGGGGGTTTCCAAGCCCCAAATGTTGATATCCTCTCTTCACTGCTGATGCGCGTCTCCGTGGACTATGGCGCGAGATTTGCCCAGTTCATTGTTTGCATCGACTCACCCATCGTTTCCAGCGCACGCATTTCCCTCAGCGGAGACAAGACCGAACCATTCATCTGGTTTCCATTGCGCGAGTCGCCGCCGTCAGTGAGTTTCGCCGCCTGCGTCGGAATGAAGGACGCTTACTGACTGGCAAACAACCTTTCAACATTCGATTGCGCCCCCTGAAGATAGAGCAGCCGCCGCGAATCGCGCGCGATTACTTTCGCGCCGATGGCGATCTGGCGCAATTGGCCCGTCGCCACCAGCATGGCGCCGACGAAATATAGTCCTGGCGCGGCAGTTGGTCCGTCACTGATTTTTGGTCGACCCTCGGCGTCGAGAACGTCGGGCGCATCCGGCAGAAGCTCCCCGACGCGACCGGCCGTCTCGATGACGAGCGGCGCGAGGCCGTTCGCCCTCAGTTGCTGTGCGGCAGCCAGACCGCCCGGACCGGCGCCGATGACGAGGGCGTCATGCGCCAGCATCGCGGCCTCCTGCGCGACGGGCGACGGCGGAACGATCAGTCCCGCCGAACGCTCTCAATCCACCTTGCGCACGGCGCCTTTGGCGGCGCTCGTCGTCAGCGCCGCATAGGCTTTCAGCGCGGCCGTAATTTTTCGCGCGCGAACTTCCGCCGGCTTCCAGCCTCTGGCGTCCTGCGCCTTGCGACGCTGCGCCAGTACGCCGTCCGCCACCGCAAGATGTATCTTGCGGTTGGGAATATCGATCTCGATACGATC
>JBKDZW010000099.1:0-11106 GCA_047971685.1 Rhodoblastus sp. | reverse complement strand
GCCGAGCGCGCCCCAGCCCGTAACGAACTGGGTGGCGATCGCAAGGCCGCCGATCGACAGAACGCCGGCTGCGATCAGGCCCTTGTACAGCGCGCCCATGATCGAGTTGTTGGCGCCGAGCTTCACGAAATAGGTGCCGAGGATCGAGGTCACGATGCCGGCCGCGCAGATCGCCAGCGGATAGACCATCGAATTCACGAGGCCGGCCTGTCCGGCAAAGAAGATCGAGCCGAGCACCATGGTGGCGACGACCGTCACCGCATAGGTCTCGAACAGGTCGGCCGCCATGCCCGCGCAATCGCCGACATTGTCGCCCACATTGTCGGCGATGGTCGCCGGGTTGCGCGGGTCGTCTTCCGGAATGCCGGCTTCCACCTTGCCCACGAGATCGGCGCCGACGTCGGCGCCCTTGGTGAAGATGCCGCCGCCCAGTCGCGCGAAAATCGAGATCAGCGAGGCGCCGAAGCCGAGCGCGACCAGCGCGTCGATCACGAGGCGGTCGTTCGGGGCTTTGCCCATGCCCATGGTCAGAACCATGTAATAGCCGGCGACGCCGAGAAGGGCGAGACCCGCCACCAGCATGCCGGTGACCGCGCCCGCCTTGAAGGAAATGTCGAGGCCTCTGGCCAGCGACTCGGAAGCCGCCTGCGCCGTGCGCACGTTGGCGCGCACCGACACGTTCATGCCGATATAGCCGGCAGCGCCCGAAAGCGCCGCGCCGATCAGGAAGCCGATGGCCACCGGCCAGGACAGGAGCAGGCCGAGCGCCACGAAGATCACCACGCCGACGATGGAAATCGTCGTGTACTGGCGATTGAGATAGGCCTGCGCGCCTTCGGCGATCGCAGAAGCGATCTCCTGCATGCGCGCATTGCCGGTGCTTGCCGACATGAGCTGCGAGATCGTCACGATCCCGTAGACGACGGACAATAATCCGCCAAGGATGATAAGCCAGAGTGTCATTTGCGCCTGTCCTGTCTTCGTCGTTTCGATTCGCCGGCCGCCCGCGTCGGCGGCTCTGACGCCGCGCCTTCTCCCGAAAGAATCGTCGCGGCGAATCCTGCATCCCCTGCTCCCGGCCTTGGCCAGGGAGCGCGCGTTACTTGCCAGAAATGAAATATGGCCGCAATTGGTCGAGCGCTTTTTCAGTCCATTTTAGACCCGAAATCGCCGGATTCTCGTGAGGCGGACGCCTTTTGCCGGCGCAGCGCCAGCCACGCCAGCGCAACCACGCCGATGGCCGCAGGCGGAAAGACGATCATGTTGACAAGGCTCCAGCCGCCATCCGCCAGCATCTTGCCGGACATGAAGGAACCGACCGCCATTGTCCCGAACACAATGAAATCGTTGAAAGATTGAACTTTCGTGCGTTCGTTGAGCCGATGCGTCGCCACCACCATGGCGGAGGCGCCGATGAAGGAAAAGTTCCAGCCCAGTCCAAGCAGAACCAGCCCCGCCCAGAAATGGCCGACCGTGACGCCGGAGAGGTCGACGAGAGCGGCGGCGACTTCCAGCGCCAGCCCGAAGACGACCACCCGCGAGGCTCCGAAACGGGCGACGAGCGCGCCTGTGAAGAAGCTCGGCGCATACATCGCCAGAATATGCCACTGGATGCCGAGATTGGACTGGCCGAGCGACAGGCCGCACATTTTCATGGCGAGCGGCGCCGCCGTCATCACCAGATTCATCAGGCCGTAGGACACGGTCCCGCAGATCGCCGCCACGATGAACTGCGGCTGCCGCACGATCTCGCCGAGCGGGCGCCCCGTGGAGGCGTCGGCCGCCTTGAGCGCTGCCGGAGGCGGCTCGACGCCGGTCAGAACCAGCATGGCGAGCGCGGCGAAAATCGCCTGGCCGACATAGGTTGCGGCGAACAGATGCTGCGGCCACAGATCCATGGTGAACTGGACAAGCTGCGGCCCGATCACGCCGGCCAGCACGCCCCCCGTCATCACCCAGGAGATGAGCTTCGGCTGCAAGGCCGGACTTGCCCCGTCGGTGGCCGCGAAACGGTAGGATTGCGCGGCCGCCGCATACATGCCGCCAAAGGCGGCGGAGACGCACAGCAGCACAAACGACCATTGCAGCGTGGCGATGCAGGCCAGCAGGCCCGACACAATGCCCGAGACCGAGCCGACCAGCAGCGCGGGCTTGCGGCCAAGCCGCCGTGCAATCCAGCCGATCGGCAAGGTGCCGAGCGCAAGGCCGACGACATAGGAGGTGATCGGCGTGGTGGCCAGGTCCGGCGAGGGCGCCATGCTCGCGCCCAGAATGGCCTCGGTGGCGAAGATGACGGAGGCGTTGGCGCCGGCAAGCGCGGAGGCGAGCGCGAGCCTGATCGTCAGTCGCTTGGCCGCAAGATCTTGTTCGGCCTGCGCCTGCCTTTGCGCCGTATCGCTCACGTCGTCTCCTTACGAGGGTGTCGCGGCAAACCGGCGACCGGAAGCCAGAACCTAATCAGAAATGGCTGAAAGCGCTCCGTGCAAAAGACATGGGCACCCCGCGTTCGTCGCGCACGAGCGGTGCGCCCTGCCCTGCGCGCGCCGCGCCTATGCGCGAAACCGGCACGCCTGCGGCCTGCGCCGCTTGCTCGAAATCTTTTGCGCGGATTGCGGGCACGCTGGCCAGAATTTCGTAATCGTCGCCCCCGGTCAGCGCTGTCTCCAGCAATTCCGGCCTTGCGGCGATAGCTTTCCGCACGGCGTCCGAAAGCGGAATGCGCGCCGCGTCCACCTCTCCGCTGACGCCGGAAACGCGCAGCATTTTGGCAAGATCCCCGACGAGACCGTCGGAAATGTCCATCGCGCCGGAGGCAAACTCCAGCAGCGCCGGCGCCAGCGCCAGACGCGGGCGCGGCGCCAGATAGCGCTCGGTCAAAAAGCCCGTGCCGTCGGCCAGTTCGCCCTTTCGCGCCAGCAGGCCCAGCGCCGCATCGCCAATCGTTCCCGACACGTAGAGGGCGTCCCCGTCCCCTGCCCCGTCGCGCCGCACCATGCACCCGGCCGGCGCCGCGCCGAGCGCGGTGATCGAGAGCGTCAAGGGCCCGTTCGTCTTCACGGTGTCGCCGCCCAGCAACGGGCACTCGAATGCCACGGCGTCCGCGCCAAGCGCCTGCGAAAATCGCTGAAGCCAGCCGGGCGTCCAGCCGGCGGGCAAGGCGAGCGCCAGCAGAAAGCCAAGCGGCCTTGCGCCCTTGGCGGCAAGATCGGACAAATTCACCCGCAAGGCTTTTTGCGCAATCGTTTCGGGCGGATCGTCGGCGAAGAAATGCACGCCCGCCGTCAACCCGTCGACGGTCAGGACGATCTCGCAGCCCGCAGGCGGGGCCACAAGGGCGGCGTCGTCGCGCAAGCCGAGCCCGCCCGGCCCGGCAAGCGGTGCGAAATAACGGGCGATCAGATCGTCTTCGGACGGACAATCGGCAGTCACGCGGCAAATCCGTTTTTCGGTCATCGGCGCTGTCTTATCCGAGACGCAAGCCGACCTGTACCCGAGACAGCCGAAGCTGCAAACATGCCGCCGCCCTTGCAACGACGCGCAGCGCTGCGCCGCCAAGTAATTACCTGAAGCAACATCATAAATTACGGCAGCGACGTGATACGCATGACCATCGGAAACAAATCAAAAGAAATGTGTTCGCCTATATACAACCATTGGGCAGTTTACGTGACGGTCATTGTAAACATATGTTAAAATCGAAAAATAATTCAGGATATTTAGATTCTATTGCATGGACTTTGATGCACCCTCCCGAAGGAGATCGTCTGCTCCAGGAGAATTAAATGACAATTCAGGTCAAGGCGTTAGCCGAACGCGCCAACGATTACGAGGCATTGCGCGCCTATCATCGCGGCGATGTTGTTTTACGTAATAAACCCAAGATATTAGCGATCGAGGGAACGAATTTCTGTAATGTAAAATGCATCATGTGTCCGCGCGGCGAGCCCGACATCATGAAGCGCGAGATCGGTCATATGGACCGAGAAATATTCCAGCGTGTGCTCGACCAGGCGGAGTTTTTCGTCGACCCCTGCTGGCTCCACTGGTTCGGCGAGCCCTTGATGAACCCCGAGATTTTCAGCTTCATCGATCTCGCCAAGACCAAAATTCCGAATGTCGGAATTTCCACGAACGCAACATTGCTGACGCAGGAGCGCGCCAGAAAGCTGCTCGACACCGGCCTCGACACGATCATCGTCGCCATCGACGGCGCAACCGCCGAATCCTACGAGCGCATCCGCAAGAGCGACCGCTTTTCCTTTGAAATCGTCCAGCGCAACGCGCGCTTCTTCATCGAGGAGCGCAACCGGCGCGGCCAGAAGAAGCCGCACATCATCCTGTCCAGCATCGCCATGCAGGAAACGCAGGACGAACTCGACGCATACACGAAAAGCTGGAAGGAAGCCGGCGCCGACGAGGTTCTCATCAAGACGATGACCGCATGGGGCGACCAGACCGACGATTTCCAGAAGCTGCTGACCGACAGCCGCGCCGAGCAATTGCGGCAGCCGCGGCAGAACCCCTGTCTCCATATGTGGCAGAGCCTGATCGTAGCCTGGGATGGGCGCGTCGTGCCCTGCTGCTACGATTACGATGCCAAGGTTCCTCTCGGCGACCTGAGGACGCAAACGCTCGAGGAGATCTGGAACGGTCCGGCCTATGTCGAATTTCGCCGCGCCGAACTCGAGGGACGCAACGACACGGAATTGTGCAGGAACTGCACCGATGCGCCGAGCCTCAAGCGCGATCCGAACTTCGGCAAGGGAATTTCACGCGGCAGGACGGATTATCTGCTCGACAAATCGCTGGCCAGGGTCAAGCGCCTCTGGGAAGCCCTGCCGGTCTGACCGGCGCTCCCGTGACGGCGCGGCTTTTGCGGCCGGGCTTGTGAAAACCGTGCCGCGCCGTCGAAAACCGTGCCGAGCTTTCGGCAGCGATAACCGGGCGTCTATCGTGAAAACTCGTCGGCCCGAACCTGCCGCGCCAGCGCATCGAGCACGGCGTTGATCATGCCGGATTCTTCGCGGTCAAAGAAAGCGCCGGCGATATCGACATATTCCGACACGATCACGCGCGCCGGCACATCGGCTCTTTTGCGCAATTCGTAATCTCCCGCGCGAAGTATGGCGCGCATGACCGCCTCGATGCGCGCCAGCGGCCAGCCCTGCGCCAAAGCGGTGTCGATCTCGCGGTCGATGGCGATCTGGTCGGCCAGAACGCCTTGGAGAATGTTGCGAAAATAAGCGATTTCGGCGGGCTTGTATTCCGCGCCCTCGATCTCGCGGCCGATCCAGTGGGCCTCGAATTCCTCGAGAATATCGACAATGCCCTTGGCGGTCACATCCATCTGGTAGAGCGCCTGCACGGCGTTGAGCCGCGCAGTGGATCGGCCCGCGCCTCTCGACATGTCAGGCGGTCCCGCGCTGCGACAGGCGAAACAGCGCAAGCGCTGCGCGCGCAGCGTCGCCGCCCTTGTCGCCCTGCTTGGGATCGGCGCGCGCAATGGCCTGATCCTCGTTCTCGACGGTCAGGATGCCGTTGCCGATCGGCATGGGCAACGACACCGAAATATCCATCAGCGCGCGGGAACTTTCGCCTGCCACGATCTCGAAATGATAGGTCTCGCCCCGAATGACGCAGCCCAGCGCGATCGCACCCGCGTAAGGCTCGCGCACGGCATCGCCGGCAATGACGATTGCCGCCGGAATTTCCAGCGCGCCCGGCACATTGACGACATCGAACGTCGCGCCCGCCTTTTTCAGCGCGGCAGTTGCGCCTTCAAGCAGCATGGCGCCGATGGAATCGTAATAGCGGGCTTCCACGATGAGAAATTTCGCGCCGTCCACCGGCGTCTCGTCGTTGTTTTGCCCGCGGCGCGGCTCGGCCATGACACCCCCTGAAACGTGAGGCGTTTCAATAGAGGCGCCGCGTGCCCAAGGCAAGGCGCAAGCACGTCCAATAGAGCAAAGCCGCCTTGTGAAAAATGACGATTCGGATAGACTGCGCCTATCCGGTATCGACGCTCCCGAGGCCCGCCACGGCCTCGCGTCGAAAGGCAAACTGTCGAAAGACAAGCTGTCGAAAGACAAGCTGTCGAAAGACAAGCTGTCGAAAGACAGGCATCAGCCGGAACCGGACGGGAGAGGCAGGGCGAAGGCGGTTGCGCCGCTCTGCCTCTTGCTTTTTCTGGAGCAGCGTCCGCTCTCTTTGGCGCTGCGCGCGCCTGTAGCGATCCTGGAAGCCAAGAGCGCGTTCAGCGAAGCCAAGAGCGCGTTCAGCGAAGCCAAGAGCGCGTTCAGCAAAAGTGTAAGCGGTTTTGCGTCCGAACGCGCGAAAAACCAAGAGCGCGCTCAGCAAAAGTGTGAGCGGTTTTGCGTCCGAGCGCGCGAAAAACCAAAGAGCGCGTTCAGCAAAAGTGTGAGCGGTGTTGCGTCCAAACGCGCGAAAAACCAAACAACTTGAGCAAATGAAGCGAATGGGAATTCGCCGGATTTGCTCTAGCGGAAAATATGCAAAATCGGTCGCCCGATCCGGCTCTCTCCCGCCGCGCCTCGATCAGCCGCGCCGCATAGCAGGCCTGGTTGATCTTGATATTGACGGGGTCGTTCTTTCCCCGTTCGCGCCAGCTTGTAACCGCTATCGAAATCCTTGCGCTCCAGAATCCGCCCGACACCCGGGCCGAGGCGGATCATTCAGAAACGTCCGCCCGAATTGTAGCTGTTCACGAGTTCGTTGTAGTCGCGCATCAGGCGGGGCGGCGATCCCTCGACCATCCAGCCGCCTCCCTGCTGCGACAATATCATGCGCTCGCCGGAATTGTAGGGCGTCTTGTCGCGCACGCGGCGCATCAGCGCCTTGGCGGTGACGAGGTAGGATTTCGTGGCGCCGATGTAGGACGAGCCGATCCTGTCGGGGTCGATCCCTGAGGTCTTGTGCTCCTGCGCATAGCCCTCCAGCGCCTTGACCGCGCTTTCGTAGGCGGCGAGCGCCTCCTGCACCTTCGCCAGATTCATCTTGGCGGGATCGCCGGCCTCGACGCGGTTCAGCGCCTTGGCCTTCAGCATTGCATCCATGATGTGCCAGCGCGCCTTCCTGCCCTCGCGCGTCTCGACTTCGGCCATCTCCTCCATTTGGGAGATGTCGTTGAGTTTCTGCACGACGCCGCGCAAATTCTCGTCGGCTGTCGCAAAGGCGGTCCAGGCCGCCATCAGTTTCGGATGCATGGCCTTGCCCTTGGCCATCTTGTCGTCCTTGTAATCTTTCTGGGTGTAATAATCGTCGGCTTCCTTGAGCAGCGGCCCCAGCGCGCCGACGGCGGCGGCATAGGCGGCGCCGGCTTTCTCCAGTTCCTCGTTCTTCGGCGCCATTTCGGCGGCCTTCGCGACATTCTCGCGGCAGGCGGTCGGGTCGGAGATCGTGTAGAGGCCATAGATGTGGCGCTCGCGCCCGGTCGGCCCGCTCGGCTTCGACCAGCTCAGATAGCGCTCGCGCGAGGAATAGGCGCGCTCCGACATCCGGTTGATGCAGCCGATATAGGGTTGCAGCTTCTCCCCGATCAGCGCCGGCTTTTCCTGTGCCGGCTTTTCCTGCGCCAGCGCCGGCGCGCCCACGCTCAGCACAAGCCCGCAAAATAAAATGGCGTGCGAAAAATTGGCCATCGCTCTCTCCTGAAAAATGCGCCGGCGGGAATCGGGACGGCCGCCAGATGGATAGGGCCAGATGAATAGGCGCCAGATGGATAGGGCCAAGTCGCCCATGCAACAGCGCATCGCCGTCTCGTTGCGGCGGCTATCGCGCCTCCATCAGCCGCGCCGCATAGCGGGCCATCTGGTCGACCTCGATATTGACGGGATCGTTCGTTCCCCGCTCGCGCCAGCTTGTAACCGCTATCGTGTGCGGGATCAGCAGGATGGTGAAACGGTCGCCGTCGGCCTCGTTGACGGTCAGCGACGTTCCGTCGAGCGCGACCGAGCCCTTGGCGGCAATGAATTTTGCAAGATCGTGCGGCGCCTCGATATCGAAATGCGCCATGCCGTCGAAATCCCTGCGCTCCAGAATTCGCGCGACGCCATCGACATGGCCGCTGACGAGATGGCCGCCCAATTCGTCGCCGATCTTGAGCGAGCGCTCGAGATTGACGAGACGGCCCGGCGTCCACAAACCAACAGTGGTCTTGGCGAGCGTTTCGGCGGCGGCGTCCACGTCGAACCAGTTGCGCATGCCGTCATTGCCGAAATCGACCGCCGTCATGCACACGCCCGAGCAGGCGATGGAGGCCCCCAGCGCTATGCTTGCGGGATCGTAGGAGCAGGCGATGCGCAGCCGCCTGAGATCGCCGCGCGCCTCGACGGAGAGAATTTCGCCGACATCCGAGACGAGACCCGTGAACATTCAAAGCACCCTTTCGTAGCGTCGCATGCGATCCACACCGAGACAGGCGTCTTCGACCAGTGCGTAGCGTGCGGGATCGGCGAGGATCGCGCGCGCTTGCCTGGAAAGCGCCGGGGTTCCCCGTCCATGCGGTTTCGGCGCGGTGAAAATGACGACTTCGTCGGCGAGCCCCTGCGCGATCAATCCCGCGCCGACCCGCGGCCCGCCCTCGCTGAACACGCGCGTGACGCCGCGATGCGCAAGGATTGCAAGCCCCGCCTTCAGGTCGACGCGGCCCTCGCCGCCAAGCGCCACGGGCACGACATCGACGCCGGCCTCGCGCAAAGCGTTCGCGCGCGAAACGTCCGCCCTGACGCCGGAGAGAACCAGCACCGGCGTCTCGTGGGCCGACGCCGCGAGCCGCGAGCGCGGCGACAGCGCGAGTTTCGCGTCCAGCACGACGCGCAGCGGCTTGCGATCCTCGAGGCCCGGCGCGCGAACCGTCATCAGCGGATCGTCGGCCTGCGCGGTCCCGATCCCCACCATGATCGCGCCATGTTGCGCGCGAAAAACGTGCGTGCGCGCATTGGCCGGCGCGGACGTAATGGCCAGACGCGGATCGTGCTCGTCGCCGGCGGCGTAACCATCGAGGGTCTCGGCCAGTTTCAGCGTCACCAGGGGCCGGTTTTCGCGCACGCGAAGGACGTGGCCGAGGTTCTGCCGCAGCGCCTCTTGCGCGAGAACGCCGGCAAGAACATCCACACCCGCCTTGCGCAAAATGTCGTGCCCCCGCCCCGACACGCGCGGATCGGGATCTTCAAGCGCAGAGACGACGCGCGAAACGCCGGCGGCCAGAATGGCCTCGGCGCAAGGCGGGGTCTTGCCGTGGTGACTGCACGGTTCGAGCGTCACATAGAGCGTTGCGCCCCTGGCGAGATCGCCGGCGGCCTCCAGCGCCACGCGCTCGGCGTGCGGGCGCCCGCCGTCCTGTGTCCAGCCCTGCCCGACGATCGCGCCATCGCGCACGACCAGCGCGCCGACGGACGGATTTTCGCCCGTCCGCCCAAGCCCGCGTCGCGCCAAAGCCAGGGCGGCGCGCATGAAATCGGCGTCTTCGCGCACGGGCGCAGGGGCGTTCCAGAAATCAGGGCTCATGCCGGCAACCCAAACTCCTCATCGCCAAACCTGTCATTGCGAACATACAAGGCCGGACACATCCGGCTTCGTAAAAATGCGTCCACAACAAATCCGGATTCGCGCTCATCCCTTGGGCGCCTTGCTGCGCGACTTTGTCGGCGGCTCCTCGTCCTCGACCGAGAGTTCGTCGATCAGGACGCCGAAATCGCGCGCTTCGCGAAAATCGCGATAAACCGAGGCGAACCGCACATAGGCGACATCGTCGAGCGATTTCAGCCCCTGCATGACAAGCTCGCCGATACGCGCCGCCGGTATCTCCGCCTCGCCCTCGCTTTCGAGCTGACGCACCACGCCATTGACCATGCGCTCGATCCGTTCGGGATCGACCGGCCGTTTGCGCAGCGCCACCGACAACGAACGCATCAGCTTTTCGCGCTCGAACGGCACGCGGCGGCCCGATTTCTTGACAACGATGAGATCGCGCAATTGCACGCGCTCGAATGTGGTGAAGCGCCCGCCGCAATCCGGGCAGACGCGCCGGCGCCGGATCGCCGAGGAATCGTCGGTCGGCCTGGAATCCTTCACCTGCGTATCGAGAGAGCCGCAATAGGGGCAACGCATGACAGCCTCGTCAGTAACGATTTCACAATAGGCGAGCCGTTGCGATTGACGCAACAATATTTGCTCTGCACCGCTGCGGATTCCAGAAATAACCCAATAATCAATTGAATTAACTGGATTATTTTAGAATGGCACGAAACGAAACGCGCGCCGGACGACCCGACGCGCGTTTCGTAAATCGCAACAAATCGATTCGGGGAGGCGGCCAGCCGTCTCAGTATATCGGGAAGCGCTTCGTCAGATCCGTCACCTTTTCGCGCACGGCGGCCTCGATTTTCGCATTGCCGGCTTCGCCGTGCGCGCCGAGGCCGTCGAGCACGTCCACGATCAATTCCCCGACACGCTTGAACTCCGCCACGCCAAAGCCGCGCGAGGTGGCTGCCGGCGTGCCCAGACGCACGCCGGACGTCACGAAGGGCGATTGCGGATCGAACGGCACGCCGTTCTTGTTGCAGGTGATATGCGCGCGGCCAAGCGCCGCCTCGGCCGCCTTGCCGGTCAGATTCTTCGGCCGCAGATCGACCAGCATCAGGTGGTTGTCGGTGCCGCCGGCGACGATATCGGCTCCGCCCGCCTTGACGGAGGCGGCAAGCGCCCTGGCGTTTTCGACGACATTTTTGGCGTAGAGCTTGAAGCTCGGCTGCAAGGCCTCATGGAGGGCCACCGCCTTGGCGGCGATCACATGCATCAGCGGCCCGCCCTGCAAACCAGGAAAGACGGCCGAATTGATCTTCTTGGCGATGTCCTCGTCATTGGTGAGAACCATGCCGCCGCGCGGGCCGCGCAGGGATTTGTGCGTGGTCGTGGTCACCACATGGGCGTGCGGCAGGGGCGAGGGATGGACGCCGCCGGCGACCAGCCCCGCAATATGCGCCATGTCGACCATCAGATAGGCGCCGATCTCGTCGGCGATCTCGCGGAACCGCTTCCAGTCCCAGATGCGCGAATAGGCGGTGCCGCCGGCGATGATGAGCTTCG
>JBKDZW010000098.1:0-2757 GCA_047971685.1 Rhodoblastus sp. | reverse complement strand
TATGCATCTGCTGCGCCGCGCGCCCGAAATGCAGTTCCTCCGCAGCGACGATGAAACAACGAAGTTGATGCAGCTCCACGGCGCGCACCTCCCGAAGCGGTCGGCCGCCGCGAGATTATATCAAAATTTTGTATAAAGATACGACGATTGAACGAAAGGCCCGACCCCGGTCTTGTACGCGCCGGCGCGCGAGAAAATCGCGCCGGAACAATCAAGAACATCAAGAGCGAGGACGGACAGGATGGAAACCGGGCTTCAGGCGCGCACAATGCGCCGCGTTTCGCTACGCATCATACCCTTCATCATGCTTCTCTACTTCATCGCCTTCATCGACCGTGTAAACATCGGTTTCGCGTCGCTGACGATGAACAGGGATCTCGGCTTCACCGCCTCGATCTTCGGCTTCGGCGCCGGCATTTTCTTCTGGGGCTATTTCCTGTTTGAAGTGCCTTCCAACATCGTTCTCGACAAGGTCGGCGCGCGCATCTGGATTGCCCGCGTGATGATTACCTGGGGCATGGTCTCTGCGGCCATGGCCTTCGTGCAAGGGCCCATGAGCTTCTACATCTTGCGCTTTCTGCTGGGCGCGGCGGAAGCGGGTTTTTTCCCCGGCGTCATTCTTTATCTTTCCTATTGGTTCCCGGCGCGCCAGCGCGCAGCCGCAACCTCCCTGTTCATGGCGGCGGCCCCTCTTTCGACCGTGCTCGGTTCGCCGCTGTCGAGCGCATTGCTCGAGATGAACGGCGTCTGGGGCTTCAAGGGCTGGCAATGGCTGTTCGTGATCGAGGCGATCCCGGCGGTCATTTTCGGCTTTGTCGTGCTCGGCTATATGACAGACAGGCCGGAGAAGGCCAAATGGCTGAAGGACGACGAGCGCGCCTGGCTGGTCGAGACCATGGATGCCGAACGCGCCGCCAAGGCCGCCACATCGAACCATTCGATCTGGAAGGGCCTTGCCGATCCCCGCGTTCTCGCGCTCGCGCTCGTCTATTTCGGAACTTCCGCCGGCCTTTACACGCTCGGCGTCTGGGCGCCGCAGATCATCAAGAGCTTCGGCATGTCCAACATGGCCGTGGGATTCCTCAACGCCGTGCCGCCGACGATCGCCGTCATCGCCATGTATCTGTGGTCCAGGCACTCGGACCGCGCCAACGAGCGCTCCTGGCATGTTGTCATCGCCTGCCTGACGGCTGCGGCCGGCCTCGCCATTGCAGGCCTGTCCAGCACGGCGGCCTCGGTTGTCGCGGCTCTCGTTCTGGTCAATGTCGGCATTTCCGCCGCCAAGCCGCCGCTCTGGTCCATGCCGACCCTGTTTCTGTCCGGTCCGGCTGCGGCGACCGGCATAGCGGCCATCAATTCCATCGGCAATCTCGGTGGCTTCTTCGGCCCGGCCATGATCGGCTGGATCAAGGACCGGACGGGAAGCTTTGCGGGCGGGCTCTATTTCGTCGCGGGATTGTTGGTGTTTTCGGCGATCCTCACCCTCATCCTTGCCCGCACGGTCGCCCGTCCGGCGGAAGTCGCCACCGTGCGCTGATCGCGGTATAATTCAGGGAAAGACTCATGAAAACGTACAGAATCGCAGCCATTCCCGGCGATGGCGTCGGCACGGAAGTCGTGGGCGCCGGCGTCGAAGTCCTGAAGGCGCTTGCCGCGCGCGACGGGACGTTCGCTTTCCAGTTCGATCATTTCGACTGGGGCGGCGAATATTACAAGAAGCATGGACGCATGATGCCGGAAGATGGTCGCGCGCAGATCAGGAATCACGACGCGATCCTGTTCGGCTCGGCCGGCCATCCCGAGATTGCCGACCACATCACATTGTGGGGATTGCGACTGGCGATCTGCCAGCCCTTCGATCAATACGCCAATGTGCGCCCCACGCGCATCCTGCCGGGCATTGTCTCGCCCTTGCGCAAGGTGAACGGTCCGGAACTGGATTGGGTGATCGTGCGCGAAAATTCGGAAGGCGAATATTCCGGCGTGGGCGGGCGCGTGCATCAGGGCCTGCCGATCGAAGCGGCTACCGATGTCTCGATGATGACCCGCGCCGGCGTTTCCCGCATCATCCGCTTCGCCTTCAAACTGGCGCAAAGCCGGCCGCGCAAATTTCTGACAGTCGTCACCAAGTCGAACGCCCAGCGCTACGCCATGGTCATGTGGGACGAGATCGCCGCCGAAATCGCGAAAGAATTTCCAGACGTGGCCTGGGACAAGATGATCGTCGACGCCATGACCATGCGCATGGTGCTGAGGCCGGAAAGCCTCGACACGATCGTCGCCACCAATCTGCATGCCGACATTCTCTCCGATCTCGCCGCAGCGCTCGCCGGCTCGCTCGGCATAGCGCCCACCGCCAACCTCAACCCGGAAGGCGAATTTCCCTCCATGTTCGAGCCGATCCACGGGTCCGCTTTCGACATTATGGGCAAGGGGCTCGCCAATCCCGTCGGCACATTCTGGTCCGCCGTCATGATGCTGGACCATCTTGGCGAGAAGAACGCCGCCGCGCGCCTGATGAAGGCGATCGAGCGCGTGACCGCGGATCCCGGGCTGCACACGCCCGATCTCGGCGGCACGGCGAATACGCGCACGGTGACCAACGCCGTGATCGGCGCAATAACGGCGGAAAATCTGTGAGTGCAATGACCGGAAAATGGACTGACGAACGGGCGCGCGCATCCCTGAGGCGGATTTTCGATGCGGCCGTCGCCAGCGCCGATCCGCGCGCGGCGGTCGCGCGCAATCTGCCCGATG
>JBKDZW010000097.1:0-6041 GCA_047971685.1 Rhodoblastus sp. | reverse complement strand
GCAGTTCCGCGACACCCATCTGATCTATGCGCTGACCTGGTTCGCGCTGGCGGCGCTGGCTGCGGGGGGGCTCGCGGTGTTGATCCGCGCGGAATTGGATGGTTCTAAAAAACCGAACCGCCCTGGGTTTTCCGGAGCGGTTCACAGACCCTAAACCCGGCGCATTCAGACGGGCATGATTTGCACATTGCAGAGCCCGGTTTATGCATATTGATGCAATGATGGCCTGCTGCCGGTCTCGTGGACAGGCAGTTAAGCTAATCCCATCTTCCTTTCGAACTCAACCGGGCTGACGTAGCCAATCGTCGAATGCCTGCGGACGGTGTTGTAGAAGCGCTCGATATAGTCGAACACGTCCGCCCTTGCGTCGTCGCGCGTCCGATAGACCTTCTTGCCGAGGCGGTCGCATTCCTTGCCAGCGACAAGTCGAAATATATGACCGGCGCCAGCATGGTCGTGGATGGCGGCGTCACGGCGCAATAAGATATGGCGCGCGCGGCGGATAATCGCCTGCATGACCGGCGACCGCCTGCGATGAATCGTCAGATCAATCCTCTGGCAAGCCAGGGATCCTCCGGTGTCCGCGCGTCCTCCTCGTCGGCGATTGCGATGAGTTTGGCAAAGGCCGCATTCTGCGACAGCCAGACCTTGCCGGTCAGATCGTGCAGGAAATGGGAGCGTTCGAGCCTGTCCATGACGGGGCCCTTCACCTCGGACAGATGAAACTTCACGCCGCCGTCGGCAAGGCGATGGTTGATCGCTTCCAGACTTTCGAGCGCGGAGGCGTCGATGCCGTTGACCGCCGAACACATCAGCACGAGGTGGCGCAGCTCGGCATGTTCGGCGACCTGTTCGAGCACGAATTCCTCCAGCCAGCGCGCATTGAAATAGGTGAGGCTCTCGTCGATCCGGATGGTGAGGATGCGCGGATCGGTAAACACTTTATGGCGCTTCACATTGCGGAAATGCTCGGTTTCCGGAACGCGTCCGACAATGGCCGCGTGCGGGCGCGAGGCGCGCCACAGAAACAGCGCCAGACTGAGGCCGACGCCTGCGAGCACGCCGGGCTCGACGCCGGCAAGCAGGGTGACGACGATTGTCGCGAGCATTGCGGCGAAGTCCGGCTTGGAATAGCGCCAGACCTCGCGCAAGGCGCGGAAATCGACGAGGCTCAGCACGGCGACGATGATCGTGGCCGCCAGAGTCGCAATCGGCAGGGAGGCGAGCAGCGGCGTCAGAAACAGGGCTGCAATCGCAATACCGACCGCAGTATAGGCGCCGGCCGCAGGCGTTTCCGCGCCCGCGTCGAAATTGACGACCGAACGGGCAAAGCCGCCAGTGACAGGATAGCCCCCGGTAAAGGCCGCCGCGATATTGGCCGCCCCCAGCCCGATCAATTCCTGATCCGGATCGATGCGCTGGCGCTTCTTGGCCGCAAGCGTCTGCGCGACGGAAACGCTTTCGACAAAACCGATGACCGACAGCAGAAGCGCGGGCACGGCCAGCGCGCGCCAAAGCGCGGGGTCGAGCAACGGCATGGTGAAAGGCGGCAGGCTTTGAGGGATTTTGCCGACGACCTTGACGCCCTTGCCTTCGAGATCGAACGCAACGACGGCGAGCGTGGATGCCGCAACGGCGGCGATCGGTCCTGACTTTGCGATGAGATCGGCTGCGCGCGGTTTGAGGCCGAGACCGACCAATAGCGGCTTCAATCCCTTGCGAACCCAGAACAGAAAGCCGGTTGCGGCAATGCCGATGAGCGCTGTCGGCCAATTGATGGAGCCGATATTGCCGGCAAGCGTGCGCAGCAATTCGGGCAGGGCCTCGCCGCTCGCCTTGACGCCGAGGATCGATTTCAACTGGCTGGTGGCGATGATGACGCCCGATGCGGTAATGAAGCCCGATACGACGGGATGCGACAGGAGGCTCGCCAGAAAGCCGAGCCGCAGCACGCCCATCGCAAGCAATATCAGGCCGGACAGGAGCGCCAGCACCAGTGCGGCGGCGATGAATTGCGCGCTGCCGGGCGCTGCGACGCTGCTTGCCGCCGTCAATGTCATCAGCGAAATGACCGCAACGGGGCCGACCGCAAGCGACCGGCTTGTGCCGAACAGGGCATAGGCGATGATCGGCAGGATGGAGGCGTAGAGGCCGACCTCCGGCGGCAGGCCCGCAAGCATCGCATAGGCGAGGCTTTGCGGGATCAGCATGATGGTGACGATGGCGGCGGCGACCAGATCGTTTGTCAGCGTCGCGCCGTTATACGTGCGTCCCCAGTCGAGTATGGGCAGGCGCCGCCGCAGGTTCATCGCTCAGCCGCCGATCATGTGCGGCTTGACCATCCATTCACGCCCTTTGAGCATGCCGTGCCAGTAGAACGGCGGCAATATGGTGTCTTTGAGCAGCCAGGACAGGCGCGACGGGCGCGTGCCGTCGATCAGCCACAGCGGGAAGCTCGGCAGCAGCTTGCCGCCATAGCCGAATTCGGCGAGCACGATCTTGCCGGCTTCCACCGTGAGCGGGCAGGAGCCGTAGCCGTCGTAATCGGCCTGCGGTTCCTTGCCTGCAAGCGCCGCCAGCACGTTGACGGCAACGACTGGCGCCTGTTTTCGCGCCGCCGCCGCTGTCTTGGCGTTCGAGGCGGCGCAGGCGTCGCCGAGCGCAAAGACGTTCCTGTAGCGCGGATGACGCAATGTCGCCTCGTCGACCGCAATGAAACCCGAAGGCGCCGCAAGCGGGCTTGAGCGGACAAAGTCAGGCGCCGTCTGCGGCGGCACGACATGGATCATGTCGAAGCGCTCTTCGGTCCGCATCGTCTGGTCGCCCTGCTTGTGCTCGAAGGTTGCGACCTTCGCCTTGCCGTCGATCGCCGTCAGTTTCGACTCCAGCTTCAATTGCGCGCCGTAGCGCGTGATATATTCCATCAGCGCCGGCACGTAGGCCGCAACGCCGAACAAGACCGCGCCGGCGGTATGAAACTCGACCTCCGACTTCTTCAGCACGCCCGCCTTCTCCCAGCGATGGCAGGCAAGATACATCGCTTTTTGCGGAGCGCCCGCGCATTTTATCGGCATGGGCGGTTGCGTGAACAGCGCCCGTCCGCCCTTGAACTCTGCAACAAGACGGTTGGTGTAGGGCGCAAGATCGTACCCGTAATTGGAGGTGACGCCGTTCTTGCCCAATGTGTCGGGCAGGCCGGGAATGGCGTCCCAGTCGAGCTTGATGCCGGGGCAGGCGACCAGCACGCGGTAGGCGATTTCGCCGCCGTCGTTGAGGATCACCCTGTTGTCGTCGGGCGCAAAGCCTGTCGCGGCGGCGCGTATCCAGGTCACGCCCTGCGGCATCACCTGCGCTTCGGCGCGCCGGGTGGTTTCCGGTTTGAACACGCCCGCGCCGACCATGGTCCAGCCTGGCTGGTAATACTGAACCTCCGAGGGTTCGACGATGGCGATGTCGAGCTTCGGATTGCGGCTGAGCAGGCTTGCAGCGGTCGCAATGCCGGCGCTGCCGCCGCCGACGATCACCACATCGTGTGTGCGAACGCCCTGGGGAGTCCTGGCGCCGGATTGCGCGCCTCTGGCGCTCGCCATTTCAAACAATTTCGTCGAGCGCGCGCCGGAGCGGCAATAGGCGAGAACCGGCGCCGGCAGCTCCGCCAGCGCGCGCGCCATTGCGTCGACGTTCTCGTCGGTTATGGCGCCGGAAACAGCCGGCGCATAGGCGAAGCCGAGGCCGTTGCGCTGTGCTTGCGCCCCGATTTCGGCGGATGCGGGCTGCCCTTCCTCCTCGCCGTCCGGGCGATTGCAGATAATGGATTTGTAGCCGAGCGCGGCGATCGCGGGAATATCGGCCACGCCGATCTGCGCCGTAACGCCGACGTGCGTATTGATTGACTTGATGTCCATTAAGGCTCTCCCCTGCCGCTTTGCGGTGATTTTCGCTTGTTATTTTGTTGCGAAACGATGGACCGCCATGCCGGCGAGCATGGCGGCGACAAAAAGTCCGGCCTTGGCCGGATTGATTGCAAGGTCTGCGACCGCAGGCCCGGGACACAGGCCGCCGATACCCCAGCCGGCGCCGAACAGCACGGCGCCAAGAACCAGTTTGCGGTCGAGCAGACTGGTTCCCGGCAGGTCGAAATTCTCGCAGGCCAGAGGTTGCTTCATGCGCTTCTGGAAAACCCAGGCGAGCGCCATCGGTATCAAGGCGCCGCCCATCACGAAGGCGAGCGTGGGATCCCAGGTGCCGAAGAGATCGAGAAAACCTCTCACGCGCATTGGATCGGCCATGCCCGAAATGGCGAGACCCACGCCAAAAATCAGGCCGGCGAGCAGGGCAAGGGCATTCTGCTTCACAGCAGGCCTCCTGCGCGCATCAACGCCACCGTTGCAAACCCGCTCGCCATGAAAAGCAAGGTTGCGACGATGGAGCGGCGCGAAAGACGCGACATGCCGCATACGCCATGCCCGCTGGTGCATCCAGAGCCGAGCCGCGTGCCAAAGCCCACCAGAAGTCCGGCGACGACGAGTTGAACCGCCGAAGACGGGAATGTCGCGGGAACGCCGCCCTTGGCGATGGCGACGAGCAATGCGCCGAGCGGCAGGCCGATAACGAAAGCTGCGGCAAGCCCGCGTGGCGCTCCGCTATTGGCAATGCCGGTCGCGCGCGCGGCCAGTCCGCTGACGCCGGCGATGCGCCCGAGTCCCAGCAGCACGATGGCCGCGGCGAGACCGATCAGAAGTCCGCCGGCCAGCCCTTCGAGCGGCATGGCGTGTGGAAATCCTGGCAGAATCATATGACGTTCACCGGAATCTTGAGATAGGCGACGCCATTGTCCTCCGGCGGCGGCATGCGGCCCGCGCGAATGTTGACCTGCACCGACGGCAGGATCAGGCGCGGCACGTCGAGCGTCTTGTCGCGCGCCTCGCGCATGGCGACGAATTCGTCTTCGCTGACGCCGTCGTGGATATGGATATTGGCCTTGCGCTCCGCTTCGACCGTCGTCTCCCAGGCATATTGGGTGCGGCCCTCGGGTAGATAATCGTGACACATGAACAGCCGCGTCGCCGGCGGCAGCGACAACAACCGCTGCGCCGAGCGATAGAGCGTGCGTGCGTCGCCGCCGGGAAAATCGGCGCGCGCGGTGCCGTAATCGGGCATGAACATCGTGTCGCCGACAAACACGGCGTTGCCGATCACAAAGGCGATGCAGGCGGGCGTATGGCCTGGCGCATGCAGCACCGTCACGTCCATGTCGCCGATCTTGAAGCGGTCGCCATCCTTCCACAGACGGTCGAAATCGGAGCCGTCGCGTTCAAACTCCGTGCCGGCGTTGAACAATTTGCCGAAGACCTCCTGCACGGTGACGATATGCTCGCCGATCGAGATTTTTCCGCCGAGTTTTTCCTGGAGATAGGGCGCAGCCGAGAGGTGGTCGGCATGGGCGTGCGTCTCCAGGTGCCAGTCCACATGAAGCTTCTCGGCCTCGACATGGGCGATGACCGCATCGGCGGAGGCAAAGGAGGCGCGGCCCGAAGCTGGGTCGAAATCCAGCACGCTGTCGATGATAGCGGCGCGGCGGGTCGCGGGATCATGAACGATATAGGTGACGGTGAAGGTCGCTGGATCGAAAAAACCCTTGATGCCCGCGCCCTCGGCGGGCGTTGCGACGATCTGCGCGATGGCGGCCTGAAGGGCTGTGTCGGTCATGGTAAAGTCTCACATATTCATATATACATGGATTGTGTAATTAAGTAATTATCTTGCGTCAAGTAATCATATTTGCTAGCGGGATCGGTATGATGGACTCCAGTTTCCGGGTGGAATCCGGCAGCGCGGCGCGCCGGCCGCTGAGACTGGGCGATGTCGCGCCCCCCTTTGCCGCCCGCACGACCATGGGCGAGAAATCGCTGCGCGATTATCGCGGCAAATGGCTGCTTTTTTTCTCGCATCCGGCGGATTTCACGCCGGTCTGCACCACCGAATTCATCGCGCTCGCCAGGGCTGCGGACCGCTTCGCGGCGCTCGATTGCGCCTTGCTC
>JBKDZW010000096.1:0-6739 GCA_047971685.1 Rhodoblastus sp. | reverse complement strand
GACAGTTTGCGCAAGGAATTGCTGTGGGAGGGTTATGGCGCGATTGCGCCGGGCATTCTCGCCCACCCTTCCACGCGCACCGAGGACCTGATGGATATTCTCCAGACTGCCGGCGCGCACGATAAGGTCGTCGCCATGCAGGCCCGCACGCTTGGCGCCTTGTCGAGCAGGCCGCTGAAGGAGATCGTCGACCAGTGCTGGCGCCTTGGCGAGATTGCCGGCGCCTATCGAAATTTCGTGGAAACATTCAGGCCTGTGGCGCGCGCCCTGCGCGGCGGCGCCAATGTCGATCCGCAATTGTGCTTTATTGTACGCACCTTGCTCATACACGAATTTCGTCGCGTACAATTGCGCGACCCGCTGCTGCCACGCCAATTGCTGCCCGCCGGATGGCCGGGCGATACGGCGCGCGCGCTCTGTCGAGAAATCTATGCCGCGTGCTGGACGGCGAGCGAAGCGCATCTGATGGCGGGGCTTGAAACGGCCGATGGTCCGTTACGGCCTGTCGGCCAGAGCATTCAGTCGCGGTTTGCCGGTCTCGCGTTGCGCCAGCAGATGCAGGAAGACCAGCGTTCAACCGCCTGAGCGCAGCAGAATCACAGCCGTCATGAGCAGGAAGATAGCCGCCAGAATGGCCGGCGCAGCTATCGATTCGAGCCGGCTACGCTGGGCGCCGTGCGCATCGGCTATAAAGCCTGCCTGCTGCGAGGACGCATGGGGATCGGAAGGAGCAAGCACGGACGCCTCGAACGATTACGCGACAGGAACATTCTGTCCACGCAAAACTACCCGACGATGGTTCGCGTGAGGTTAACGCGCTGGATTTTCTGCAAGTACATGAGACCGGCGCTGTCGGAACCGCATCGTCAACGCGGTGAGCCGGGCGGGAAAGGTTCTACCAGGAATGTTTCTATCCGCTTGTCGGCCGCCGGTGAAGATCAATAGCACGCTCGCCACGAACAGCACGCTGCGCACGGTTTGCGCGTGCTTGCCGCCGGCGGCAAGATCGAGAGAATGTCCGCCAAAAAGGCGAGTGCGGTCACGGAAGACTTATGGCCGCATCGAGACTTTTGGCGCGCCGGGGGTCAGCGCGCGTTCCGCCAGTTCCGCGAAATCGCACAAAAGCTTGCGCGTTTCCCGCGGATCGACGATGTCCTCGACCCAGAAGGTCTCGGCTGTGCGGAATGGCGTGCGCAGCTTGGCGAGCTTGTCCTCGATCTCGGCGAGCTTGGCTTTCGGGTCGGACGCAGCCTCGATATCGGCGCGATAGGCGGCCTCGATCCCGCCTTCGAGTGGCAGCGAGCCCCAACGCGCCGACAACCAGGCGTAGCGCAGCGACAGCCGTCCTGCGGGTTGGTGCGCGGCGCCGGCGACGCCGAAGCAATTGCGCACGATGATCGTGCACCAGGGAACATCGGTCTGGTTGAGCGCGGCCATGGCGCGCACGCCCTGGCGAATCGTCGCCGTCTGCTCGGCCTGGAGGCCGATCATGAAGCCGGGGCAATCGCAGAGATAGACAACGGGCAGATGGAAGGTCTGCGCCATGTCGACGAAGCGCACGATCTTCTGGCAGGTTTCCGCCGTCCAGGCGCCGCCGTAATGATAGGGATCGCTCGCCATCAGCGCCACCGGACGACCCGAAAGCCGCGCAAACCCGGTGATGATCGAGCGCCCGAACATCTGGCCCATTTCAAAGAACGAGCCCTCGTCCACGACCGCCTCGATGATCGGTCGCATCTTGTAGACTTGCCGTTGATTGCGCGGGATCGCCTTCATCAGCTTTTCGACAGGCCGGTCGGCCGGGTCGCTCGCCGGCAGAACCGGCGGCAGTTCATGCACGGAGGAGGGCAGATAGGACAAAAACTTCCGGGCGCAGTCGAAGGCTTCCTCCTCCGTATCGACGGCATGGTCGATGGCGCCGGAGCGGGTCTGGATTTCCCAGCCCCCAAGCTCCTGTTTGGAAAGGGGCTGTCCGAGCCGGGCGACAACCGGCGGGCCGGCGACGAACATGGCCGAAGTCTTGGTCATGACGGACTAATGGCTTGAGGTCAGGCGCGCCGCGCCCAGGCCCGCGACCGAGCCAAGGCCGAGACCCACGACCGGCACATGGCCGAGCGCATCCGTCATCAGATAATAGGCGCGCGTTTCGCCCACCTGCCCCGGCAGATTGGAACGGCCCTTGGTCTCGATGGTGCGGACGGAGCCGCCGCCGCCCGAACCCTCGATCACGCGAATGATCGGCGTGCGGAAGGTGCGCGCCATATCCTCGGCCATCATCGGTTTTTCGCGGATCGAGGCGTCGGCCGAACCGCCGCGCACGGTAAAATCGTCGCCCACGATCACGACCGGGCGTCCTTCGACTTTGGCGCGGCCAAAGACGCAATTGGCGGGCGTCAGATCCGTAAGGTCGCCCTTCTCGTCATATTCGCCAACGCCGGCGATGGCGCCGAGCTCCTGAAAGGTCGCGGCATCGGCAATCTTGTCGATGCGCTCGCGAATGGTCAGCCTGCCGCCATCGTGCTGACGTTTCACGCGCTCCGGCCCGCCCATGCGCGCTGTCAAGGCCTTGCGCTTCTCCAGCTCTTGCAATTCCGGCGTCCAGACCATGGCGTATCGCTCCTGTGTGTTCCGATCGTTGCTTGGCGTTTGCTTCATTTAGTCTAGCCGGGTTGAGCTGTACGCACAGGTGCGTTTGAACGAGGACTTGCTATGATCAGCGCGCAGACGAGGAGACGACATGCGCGCCGATCTGATTACGCAATCCTTGGAACTGGCTGGCGAACGGTGCGAGGATCTCACGCCGCTGGTCTATAGACGTCTGTTCGCCAGACGCCCCGAACTCGCCTCGAAGTTCGGCCATAACGCGCATTCGGTGCAGGGCGAGATGCTCGCACGCGCGCTGGAAACGATCCTGGATTTCGTCGGCGACCGCGCTTATGCCGCCAATCTGATCGAGGCGGAAGCCGCAGCCCACGCCACCTACGAAGTCCCGCACGATCTCTTTGGCGATTTCTTCGGCGTGATCGCGGAGGCAATACAGGAATGTCTGGGCGCGGACTGGACGAACGACATGAGCGTTGCCTGGCGCGATCTGATCGTGGACATATCAGCCTGCGCCGCCCGAACAGAAGGAATATAAACCTGACAAATATCTACGATTTTTCAGCCGAATATATCGATGGTGGCGATGTATCGCTCAAGAAATACGAGGGCAAGGCGCTGCTCATAGTCAATACCGCGAGCAAATGCGGCTTCACGCCGCAATATGCGGGTTTGGAAAAGCTGCATCGCGATCTCGCTGCGGACGGTTTCGAGGTGCTCGGCTTCCCCTGCAACCAGTTTGGGGCGCAGGAGCCGGGCGATGCGGAGGAAATCAAGAATTTCTGTGTGCTGAAATACGACGTGAGCTTTCCCGTTTTCGCCAAGGTCGATGTCAATGGCGCAAAAGCCCATCCGCTGTTCGTCTATCTGACGAAGCAACTTCCGGGCCTGCTCGGCTCGCAGGCGATCAAGTGGAATTTCACGAAATTCCTGATCGACCGCAAGGGCGCGCCTGTCTCTCGTCATGCTCCGCGGGAAACCCCGGAATCCTTGCGCAAGAATATCGAGAAACTGCTTGGCTGAACGCCGTCATTGCCGGGCCTTCGCGCAATGACGGCATTTTATCATTGCGTGCGCCCGCGCGCCTGAATGGCGGCGCGGCGCTTTTCGACCGCCTCCGGCGTCACCATGCTGTTATTTGCGCTCGAACGGCGATGTTCGATCTTCAATCCTTCGCCGAGATTGGCCGCATAGCCCTCGTCTATGATCGATTTATAGAGGCATAGCGTATCGACGGGGATGGAGGCCATGTCTTCGGCGAGTTTCATCGCCGCAGGCAAAAGCTCTTCGGGCGCAACGACCCTGTTGACGAGGCCCCAGTCCAGCGCCGTCTGCGCGTCGAGAAAATTGCCGGTCAGCGACAATTCCTTGGCGCGATAGACGCCGATGATGCGCGACAGTTTTTGCGACAGGCCCCAGCCGGGCATGATGCCGACGCGCGCATGCGTGTCGGCGAAGCGTGCATTGGTCGAGGCGATCAGCACGTCGCAGGCCAGCGCAAGCTCGAAACCGCCGGTGATCGCAACGCCATTGATCGCGCCGATCACCGGCTTGGGGCATTGGTGTATTGCGAGCACGGGATTTTCGGATGCGCCCGTCGCATTGGCGTCGGCAAGCGCATCGGTTGAGCCGCCAAGTTCCTTGAGGTCGAGGCCGGCGGTAAAGGCGCGGCCTGCGCCTGTCAGCACTACCACGCTCACGCTGTCGTCAGCGGCGACCTTGCGGATCGCTTCGTCGAGCGCGCGACGCAGTGCGCGCGACAGCGCGTTCATGGCTTCGGGGCGGTTCAGGGTGACGACGGCGATTGCGCCGTTCTGTTCGATCTTCAGCATCCGCGTTACGCCGCCAGAAAGCCTTCGAGACGTTTGCGGATGATTGCATCCGCCTCCGCCATGATGCGGTCGATCAATTCCTTACAGGTTGGAATGTCGCTGATGAGGCCCGCGACCATGCCGCAGGACCATGCGCCCACTTCCGTGTCGCCGGTCTGCATGACCTTGGGATAGACGCCAGCGACTTCCTGAATGATGTCCTCGAATTTGATGTTGGAGCCAAGTTCCTTTTCCTTGGCGATGATGCGGTCGACCGCCGAATTGCGCAGCACACGCTCGGTATTGCGCAAGGGGCGCATGACAAGGCGCGTATCGAGTTCGCTGGCCGCCACGATTGCAGCCTTCACGTTCTCGTGCACCGGCGCTTCCTTGGTGCACAAAAATCGTGTGCCCATGTTCATGCCTTCAGCGCCCATCGCGAGCGCTGCGACAAGCGAACGCGCGTCGGCCATGCCTCCGGAGGCGATGAAGGGGATCTTCAATTCGTCCGCCGCACGCGGCAAAAGGATCATGTTTGGCACATCGTCTTCGCCGGGATGGCCGCCGCATTCAAATCCATCGACGCTGACGGCGTCGCAGCCGATCGCCTCGGCCTTCAGCGCATGGCGCACCGATGTGCATTTATGGATGACCTTCACGCCGGCCTGCTTGAAGAAGGGCATGACTTGCGAAGGATTGTTGCCGGCCGTCTCGACCGCCTTGATCCCATTCTCGATGATGACGCGCACCAGGCCCGGATAATCCGGCGCATTAAGGCTCGGCAGGAAAGTCAGGTTCACGCCGAACGGCTTGCTGGTCATCTGCCGGCATTTCTTGATCTCCGCATCGAGCTTTTCAGGCGTGCCGAGCGTCAGCGCGGTGATGATGCCGAGACCGCCGGCGTTCGAGACGGCCGCAGCCAGCGGTGCGAGACCGACATGATGCATGCCGCCCTGCACGATGGGATGTTGCACGCCAAGCATTTCGGTAATGCGGGTCTTCATGGCTCTTCTCCGACAGTTTCGCCGCTCATGCGGCCGCAATTCGGATGGAGCCTAGGACAAAGCCGGCGGCAAAGCGAGATCGTCCGACAAAAATACGTTACGATGAACGCGGGGGTCAGGCTTCAGGAGGCCTGGCCGTCCTTGGCGCGGCGGGGAGCCTGGGTCTGAACCTCGTCGCGGCGGCGGAAGCGCACAACCGCGCCGGGCCCGCGTGTACGCGCAGCGATCCGGCTGCGACCGGTTCCCGTCAGCACATAACGGCCGCGTATATCGTCCCAGCGCATGAGATCGTCCTGGATCGCACGTTGCCGGATCACCATGGTCATGGGATCCTGGACGTGGGCCGGAGCGACGTCGCCAAGCGCGTCGACTTTCTTGAGAGCCTCAACGAGGACATTTTCCTGAGAGTCGATCATTGCGGAACGCAACATGGCTCCATGTGGCCATTTCGACAAGAGGAAAGATGTCACATTGCGTTTATTTTCGTAAATATGTGTCTTTTCAGTCTGTTATATCTCAATCAGGTCAGCACGATCACGCGTGTCCCGATTGCCGCGCGGGTATAAAGATGGACAATGTCCTGGTTGATCATCCGGATGCAGCCAGACGACACGTTGGAACCAATGGTCTCGGGTTCGGTCGTGCCGTGGATGCGATAGCCGAGATCGCGCCCTTCGCCGAACAGATACATGGCGCGGGCGCCGAGCGGGCTGCGCGGTCCCCCCGGCACACCCAGTCCGCGCGGGGTTTTTTCGAGTTGGGCGCGGATTTCCGGCTGCCGCTCGATCATTTCGTGCGGCGGCACCCAGTCCGGCCAGCTACGCTTCATATTTATGGAGGCCCGCCCCGACCAGCCGAATCCCTCACGGCCGACGCCGACGCCATAGCGCGTCGCCCGGCCCGGCCCTTCTGTGAAATAGAGATGTTTCGAGGCGGGATCGACAATGATCGTGCCTGTCGGTTCTGATCCCTTGTATTCCACGGATTGGCGCAGCCAGCGCGGATCCATCTGGCTGAAATCGAACTTGCGGATTGCGTATGGTTCGCCGGGATAGCCTGAATAGATGGCGTAATAATCCGGCGTCGCCAGGGTTCTGCCTGCAAAGTTTCTGCCCGCAAGGTTTCGGCGCGGCGGCGCGCCCGATTCAACCATAAACGGCCCGTCGCTTGAACAGGCCGACAATGACGCGCCGAAGGCTGCGGCGGTTCCGGCAAGAAAAAAGCGTCGATCAATCATAATTGCATGTCTCGGGGCCGGGGCCGAAACATGGTTACAGAACTTGGTTAAGAACTTTTCGCAGCCATGCTGCGGGGCTCAACGCG
>JBKDZW010000095.1:0-5251 GCA_047971685.1 Rhodoblastus sp. | reverse complement strand
TCGACGGCGTCTCCATGCGCGCCATGACCATCGTCTCGGTGCTCGGCGGCATCGCCGGCGCCGTTCTTCTGATGCACACGTCGCAACGGGTTTTCGACGTGCTCGTGCCGTTTCTTCTGGCTTTCGGCACGATCGTCTTCGCCTTCGGCCGGCAGGCCGGCGAATGGCTGCGCCGGAGGGTCAGGATTTCGCCGCGCATGGTGCTGGTGTTTCAGGCGCTGCTCGGCGTCTATGGCGGCTATTTCGGCGGCGCGGTCGGCATCATGATGATGGCGACCTGGAGCCTGCTGACGACATCGAGTCTCGCCTCGATGCAGCCCGCGCGCAATCTTCTGAATGCGGCGATGACCGCCACGGCCTCGATCCTGTTCATTTTCGGCGGACTGATCTATTGGCGTCAGATGCTGGCCATGCTGGTCGGCGCCATCGTCGGCGGCTATTTCGCCGCCCGCGTTGCGCGCAAGCTCGATCCCATGAAGGCGCGCATCGCCATTTCATGCCTCAATACGATCATCACCGGCCTGATGTTCTGGAAGACGTTCGGCTGAGCGATCCAGCCTGCAAACCTTAAGCGGAATTAACGTCTGCGCGACAATGCCTTCAACCTCGCAGGAATGGGTTGGCGCCATTGTTCGCGCGCAACGACTTGCAGGAACGGAAAATATGAAGAAAACTATCATCTTTGCCGCGATATTCAGCACGTTTTACGGGGGCGCGCACGCAGCCGCGCTGTCGGATGTCGACAGGCTCGCCCTGCAAACCGCCATGGTCCAGCACATCGACCGCCAGAGCGTCGATGGACAATTTCCCTGGTTCGACCTCAAGGCGGGCGCGCTGCGCGCCTATGCGCCTGCGAAAACCCATCCCATGATCGTGTTGTCGGGCGATACATACGTGCTTTGCACCGACTTCAAAAACGCCGATGGCGCCGCGACCAATGTCGATTTCTACGCCGTGCGCAAAAACAAGGGCTTCGCCATCATCCGCACTGAAATCGCCAATCGCGAGCCTCTCATGGCTCTGATAAACGCCGGCAAGGCGCAACCGGCCGAGTGAATACAGCCGCCGTGCGCCGCTCGATCTACGCCAAGTTCATTCTGGTGTTCGCCGTTGCGCTCGTGCTCGCCACAACGCTCGGCGGCATCCTCATCGCGCACGAGCGCCAAGTCAGCGCGCAGGCGCAGCAGGCAGCCCGCGTCGGCGGCCTGATCGGCCGGGTCGCCTCTATGATAGCAGCGGCCGGCTATCCCGACGATCCAAAGGGCGCGCAGAGCCTGCTTTCGCTGCTGCTGTTCGACCGCGCCATCGTTTGCGCCGAAATCGTCGACGGGAACGGCGTCGCTACGGGCGTCAGCGCACCGGCGCGCGTGGGGTGCCGCGGCGAACCGGCGCAGAAAACGGCGACCGCGCCCATTCCCGACACCGGGTTCGATTTGCGCGTCATGGTTTCCGGCGAAGAACTGGTCGAGGTCAGAAACGACGCGATCTGGAGCGTGTTCATTCTCAGCGTCATGGCCGTTGGCTATGCGACGGTCGCCGCCTATGCCGTTTTCCGCCGCGTGGTAGGCGCGCCGATCTCCGAAATTCTGTTCTCGATCCGCCACTTCACCCAGACCGGCGCTCACCGGACGATCGAATATGCCGCGCGCGACGAACTCGGCGACGTAATCAAAGCCTTCAATACGATGCAGACCAATCTCGAGCGCGAGTCCATCGCATTGAAGGAGGCAAACGACCTGTTGCGGCGCGCGGCGGAAACGGATGCGCTGACGGGGCTGGCCAATCGCGCTGCGCTCGCCGTGCGCGCGGGCCGGTACAGCGCGGGCGATCTGCCTCCCCTGGCCGCCGCCCTGCTGATCGACGTCGACAGTTTCAAGCAGATCAACGACCGGCTCGGCCATGCCGCCGGCGACGATGTTTTGCGCCAGACCGCGCTGCGCCTTCAAGAAGCAGCAGGAGCAGCCGCCTTCGTCACGCGCCTTGGCGGCGACGAATTCGTGGTGCTTTTCGACGGCGCGGACGGCCAGATGAATTTCGCCGCCGCGATGGCCCGGATCGAGGCCGCCTTTCTCGCCCCCATGGCGGTCGCAGGCAGACGGCTTGTCGTCGGCCTGTCGATCGGCGCAATTCTGGCCGATGAGGCGGAAACCGACGTGGACAGATTGATCGCGCGCGCCGATCGCCAGATGTACGAGGTCAAGCGCCTTCGCAAGCAAAACGCGCTGAACGCGCCGGCCCGAGCGGACGGCGAGCGCGCAGCCTGAGCGCGGCGAGCGCAACAAGAGGCGCGCGACGAGGGAAGAAGTCGCAGCGCCTTGACCGAGGACCGGCGCCGCCCCACCATTTCAAGCATGTCGCGTGGATCGCCTCGCCCCGAAATTACGCCGGACCTTGTCCTGCGCGCCTATTCGATCGGCCTCTTTCCCATGGCGGAGACCGCCGACGACGACCGTCTCTACTGGGTCGAGCCGGACGAGCGCGGCGTCTTTCCGCTCGATGGCCTGAAGATTTCGCACAAGCTCGCAAAAACCGTGCGCGCGGACCGATTCGAGGTGTCGGTGGACCGCGATTTCGACGCGATCATAGAAGGTTGCGCGCAGGGCGGCGGCGCGCGCGAGACAACCTGGATCAACCGGCCGATTCGCCGCCTTTACCGCGAATTGTTCGACGCCGGCTTCGTCCACACCGTCGAATGCCGCCAGCACGGCGCTCTCGTGGGCGGTCTTTACGGCGTCGCGCTCGGGGCGGCGTTTTTCGGCGAAAGCATGTTCCATGTCGCGCGCGACGCCTCCAAGGTCGCGCTGGTGCACCTGGCCGCGCGCCTCAAGGCCGGCGGCTACCGGCTGCTCGACACGCAATTCGTGACGCCGCACCTGGCCTCGCTCGGCGCAGTCGCCATGCCGCGCGCCACCTATCGCGCCGCGCTCGAAAAGGCGGTGGAATCGCCTGCCGACTTTTTTGCCTGGCCACGGGAATTGCATATTACGGGCGCGCAAGCGCTCGCTTCTTTCGCATTGCAAGGTGACAGAACGCGATAAATCGCTAGCATTTCCAAGGGCTGATCGCTCGCGAGGAACAATCACGCGACTTTTGTTTCGCACTGCGGTCGGCCGGAAGGAGAAACAGTATGAAAATTATGAAAACCGCGATTGCTGCGGCATTTGTCACCGCAAGTCTTTCGTCGGGCGCATTCGCACAGAAGGCGTACGGTCCTGGCGTCACGGACACCGAGATCAAGATCGGCGGCATCATGCCCTACAGCGGGCCGGCTTCCGCCTATGCCATCATCGGCAAGACGCAGGCCGCCTATTTCCAGATGATCAACGATCAGGGCGGCATCAACGGCCGCAAGATCAAGTTCATCAGCTACGATGACGCCTACAGCCCGCCCAAGACGGTGGAGCAGGCGCGCAAACTCATCGAAAGAGACAATGTTCTCCTGATTTTCGCCCCGCTCGGCACGGGGCCCAATACGGCGATCCAGAAATATATGAACCTGAAAAAGGCGCCGCAATTGTTCGTGGCGACGGGCGCCTCCAAGTGGAACAACCCGAAACAATTCCCGTGGACGATGGGCTGGCAGCCAAGCTACGAGGCCGAAGCCAAGATCTACGCAAAATATATTCTCGAACACAAACCTGACGCCAAGATCGCAATTCTCCATCAAAACGACGATTTCGGCAGGGATTATCTGCACGGCTTCATGGAAGGGCTCGACGGCAAGATCACGCCGGTCATCAAGCTGACCTATGAAGTGACCGATCCCACCATCGATTCGCAGATGGCGCGTTTGCAGGCTTCGGGCGCAGACACGTTCGTGAACATCACCTCACCGAAATTCGCGGCCATGTCGATCAGGAAGGCCGCCGAACTCAACTGGAAGCCGCTGCATCTGCTGAGCAACGTCTCGGTCTCGCTCGGCGCCGTGATGAAACCCGCAGGCTACGAGAACGCGCAGGGCATCATATCCAGCTATTACATGAAGGATCCGGTGGATCCGCAATGGAAGGACGACGCCGGCGTCAAGAACTGGCACGCCTTCGTCGACAAATACCTGCCGGATGCAAATAAAGCGGAATCGGGGATTCTGACCGGATACAACGACACGCAAACGCTCGTCACCGTCCTCAAGCAGGCCGGCGACAATCTCACGCGCGAAAACATCATGAAGGTGGCCGCCAATCTCAAGAATATCCAGCAGGAGATGCTGCTGCCCGGCATTTTGATCAATACGACGCCGGACGATTTCGGGCCGATCCAACAGGAGCAATTGATGAGATTCGAGGGGGATCGCTGGGTGCGGTTCGGCCCGGTCTATGACGCTCGCAAAAAGGCTGCAAACTGAATAGAAAAAGTAGAAAACTGAATAAAATTTGAATTGTGCGGCGATTTAAGCCGTGCTTTTTTCAACCCGGGACACGCTCGGCCAAGGGCGCGAAGACGTCAGGCCGAGCGTGTCGTTGCAAGAGTGCGATCAGGAAATCAACGTCCGCCAATAAGGCGCGTTGCAGGGGAGGAATGTATGAAAACCTACGCCAGAGTTCTGGCGGCGGCGACGGTAGCCGCTGTCTTTTCCAACGCCGCATATTCCGGCGCCGCCTGGGGGCAGAAGGCCTATGGGCCCGGCGTCACGGATACGGAAATCAAGATCGGCAATATCATGCCCTACAGCGGGCCGGCGTCCGCCTACGGCATCATCGGCAAGACGCAGGCCGCCTATTTCCAGATGATCAACGAGAAGGGCGGCGTCAACGGCCGCAAGATCAAGTTCATCAGCTACGACGACGCCTACAGCCCGCCCAAGACGGTGGAGCAGGCGCGCAAGCTCATCGAGAGAGACAACGTTCTCCTGATTTTCGCCCCGCTCGGCACGGGACCGAATACGGCGATACAAAAATATATGAACATGAAGAAGGCGCCGCAATTGTTCGTGGCGACGGGCGCCTCCAAATGGAACAACCCGAAACAATTCCCGTGGACGATGGGCTGGCAGCCAAGCTACGAGGCCGAAGCCAAGATCTACGCGAAATATATTCTCGAACACAAACCTGACGCCAAGATCGCGATTCTCCATCAAAATGACGATTTCGGCAGGGATTATCTGCACGGCTTCATGGAAGGGCTCGACGGCAAGATCACGCCGGTCATCAAGCTGACCTATGAAGTGACCGATCCCACCATCGATTCGCAGATGGCGCGTTTGCAGGCTTCGGGCGCAGACACGTTCGTGAACATCACCTCACCGAAATTC
>JBKDZW010000094.1:0-9110 GCA_047971685.1 Rhodoblastus sp. | reverse complement strand
TTGTCGAACTTCGACTTGGTGACGCTGTCGTTGACGTTGATCGCCGGCCAAAGCAGCTTGCCTTCCTTGTGCATGAGATAGAGACGGTGCACGCCCGTCGTGGTCTCTTCCGTCACGCCCTTGATCGCCTCGGCGTTGCGCTTGTACCAGCCGGGGCTGGACTTCAGGCGCTTCTTGATCGCAGCGAACAGGACTTCCTCCTCCTCGTTCGTCGCCTTGTCGAGGAAAGCGGTGTCGCCGTTTTCGGCGCGCAGGCCGAGATGGATCAGCAGGGTCGCATCGCCGCCGTCGTCGAGAATCATGTTCGGGCAGCCGCCGTCGCTCCATTCAAAGATTTTGTGGGTGTAGTCCCAATAATCCTCGAGGCTCTCGCCCTTGATGGCGAAGACCGGCGTGCCGGCGGCCGCGATCGCAGCCGCCGCATGATCCTGCGTCGAATAGATGTTGCAGGAGGCCCAGCGGACATCGGCGCCCAAAGCCTTCAGCGTCTCGATGAGAACGCCGGTCTGGATGGTCATGTGCAGGGAACCGGCGATGCGCGCGCCCTTGAGCGGTTGCGCCGGGCCGTATTCCACGCGGGTCGACATCAGACCCGGCATTTCCGTTTCGGCAATGGTCAGCTCCTTGCGGCCCCAATCGGCAAGGCCAATGTCGGCAATGGCGTAATCATTGGAATTCTTGGTCATTTGTCGATCCCTGGCTTTTCGGTCGCTTTTGGCTGGCGGTCCTATAGCAGAGCATCCGAAATCACGCAATAAACATATAAAGAGTTCTTTATATCAAATGAGGCAGCCGGTCCGCCGCTGCGGGAGCCGCGCAAAGGCGCAGGCCCGCCCGCGCCTTTGGCAAAAAGCCCGGATTCCAAAACTGGCGATACCCGCGTTGCCCGCGGCCAGCGCTTCTGCGGGATATGCTCGCTTTCACCGCATATCCTCATCGCAAAAGCCTCCGGCTTCTGCGGGATATGCTGTCTGTTTCACCGCATATCCTTGTCGCAAAAGCCTCCGGCTTTTGCGGGATATGCTGTCTGTTTCACCGCATATCCTCATCGCAAAAGTCTCCGACTTTTGCGGGATATGCTCAGCCCTTCGGGCCGCCGCGAGACACGCCGACCTTGGCGGGGCGCAGTACGCGCTCGCCGATGGTGTAGCCCGGCTCCACGACTTGCAGCACCGTGCCCGAAGGCACGGCTTCGTCAGGAATTTCAAACAGGGCCTCGTGGAAATTCGGATCGAATTTCTGGCCCTTCGGCTCCATTTTCTTCACGCCGTTGCGATTGAGGCGCGATTGGAAATCGGCCGATATCACGCCCACGCCTTCGATCATGGTCTTGAACGGGCCTTCGGCGTCCGCAGGGGCGCTTTCGAGCGCGCGCGCGAGATTGTCGGCAAAAGGCAGCATGTCGCGCGCAAAATTGGCCGCGCCGTAAATGCGGGCGTCGGCTACTTCCTTTTCGGCGCGGCGGCGCACGTTTTCCACTTCCGCCATGGCGCGCAGGGCGCGGTCCTTCAGGGCTGCGTTTTCGGTATAGAGGTTTTCAAGCTCGGTGAAGGGCTCGGGCTCGTCGGTCGTCGCCTGCGCCGCAGCGTCGGCCAGCGAGGAGGCGTGCTCGGCATTGCCCTCTTTCGCATCCTTGGCGCCAGGCGCATTCTTGGCGTCATGATCGTTTTGCGCGTCATGCGCGCCATGCCCGTTCCGGGCGGTTTCGGGCTGTTTGGTCGAACTCATCGCAATTCCTGCTTCGTTACGCCCGATATCAGGGCGCCAATCCCAAAAATCAAGTCAGGACGCTTCAGCCGGCCGCCTTGTGCGATTTGCGTGCGCCGCCCAGCGTTTCCAGAAGACGGCGGCGAATGGCGGCCTGGCGCGCGGGATTGGTAATTTTGCCGCCCGTCAGATCGGTGACGTAAAACACGTCCACAGCCTTTTCGCCGAACGTCACGATATGCGCCGAGCCGATGTTGAGGTTGAGCTTGGAAATGGCGCTGGTCAGTTTGTTGAGCAGACCCGTTCGGTCGAGCCCCGACACTTCGATGACGGTCGCCCGGTTCGACAGGCTGTTGTCGATAACGACATCGGGCTCGACGCTGAAAGCCTCCGAGCGCACCTGCGTCGCGCCGGCCTTCGCCTCGATGAGCTCTCCGAGTCTGATCTCGCCGCGCAGCGAGCGTTCGATGGAATCGGCGATCCTTTTGCCGCGCCGCAATTCGTCGGAATCCATTTCAAATTCGCGCGAAATCGAAATCGAATCGAGCGCCAGCCCGTCCGTCGTCGTGAACACCTGCGCATCGACGATATTGGCGCCGGCGGCCGCGCAGGCGCCGGCGATCGTCGACAGGAGATAGGGATGATCGGGCGCAACCACGGTCAGTTCGGTGACGCCGCGGAAAGAATCCGTGGTCGCTTCGGTTGCAAGCGAGCGCATTTCGACTTCCGTCATGCGCAGGAGACTGGCGTGCTGCACCTTGCGTGCGATATCTGTCTTCAGCCAATAGGCGGGATAATGGCGCTCGGCGTAAGCGTCGAAATCCGGGTCCGACCAATTGGGCAGCGCGCGCCGCAATTCCTCCCTCATGTTCTCGACGCGCGCCTCGCGGTCGAGCGCGGAATGCCCGCCCGTGAGAACCACTTCGGTCTCCCAGTAGAGCGTGCGCAGAAGCTGGCCCTTCCAGCCGTTCCAGACGCCCGGCCCCACCGCGCGAATATCGCAGATGGTCAGAAGCCACAGCAGTTTTAGCCGCTCGGGCGTCTGCACGAGATTGACGAAGGTCGCAATCGTCAGGCTGTCCGAGAGGTCGCGGCTTTGCGCGGTATTGGACATGTGCAGGTGATTTTCGACAAGCCAGGCGACCGTCTCCGTCTCGGCGCCCGAGAGACCAAGACGCGGCCCGAGCCGCCGCGCGACCTCGGCGCCGGCGATCGAATGATCCTCCGGCCTGCCCTTGGCGATGTCGTGCAGGAAAACGGCAAGATAGAGCGCGCGCCGATTGGAGATGGTCGCCAGAATTTCGGTCGCAAGCGGATGCTCCTTGGCCAGGCTCCCGCTTTCGATCTGGGCGAGAGCGCCGACTGCGCGCAGGAGATGCTCGTCCACCGTGTAATGATGGTACATGTTGAACTGCATCATCGCCACGATGCGCCCGAAATCGGGGATGAACCGGCCGAGCACCCCGGATTCGTTCATCTGGCGCAGAACCACTTCGGGCGATCTGCGCGATGTCAGAATCTCCATGAACAGGCGATTGGCCTCGCGGTCGTCGAGCATCGCGGCGTCGATCTTGCGCGGCGAGCGCGTCACCAGCCGCAGGGCGTCGGGATGAATGGCCAGCCCATGCTTGTCGGAGAGCCAGAAAAGGCGGATGAGATTGACGGGATCGCGGTCGAACACCTCGGGGCCTGCAACCGTCACACGGTCGAACTCGACGATGAAGTCGGCCGATTGCAGAAACTTGCGACGGCGCCTGAGGCGGCCCATGAAACGGTCGAGAACCGCGCGGGGCTTGGCTTCCTTTTCCTCGAGCGCGGCGCAGACGATGGCTGTGAGATCGCCCACGTCCTTGGCGACAAGGAAATAGTGCTTCATGAAGCGCTCGACGCCCGACAGCCCGTCATGCGAGACATAGCCGAGCCGTTCGGCGATCACGCGCTGCTTGTCGAAACTCAACCTTTCCTCGGCGCGGCCGGCGACGAAATGCAGGTGGCAGCGCACGCGCCACAGAAATTCGTCGCAACGCTCGAACAATTTCAGTTCCTGCGGCGTGAACAGGCCGGCTTCGACCAATTCCTCCACATGGCGCACGCGATAGACGTATTTGGCGATCCAGAACAGCGTGCCAAGATCGCGCAGGCCGCCCTTGCCTTCTTTGACGTTTGGCTCAACCAGATATCGCGAGGCGCCGACGCGCGCGAGGCGCTGGTCGCGCTCGGCGAGTTTGGCGGCGACGAATTCGCGCGCCGAGCCGCGTACGATCTCGCCCTCGAAACGGGTGCGCATTTCCTCGAACAGGGGCGCCTCGCCAAGAATGAAGCGCGCTTCCAGAAGCGCGGTGCGCACCGTCATGTCGCTTTGCGCCTGCCGCAGGCATTCGTCGATCGAGCGCGTGGAGTGCCCGACCTTCTGCTTGAGATCCCAGAGAATGTAGAGCATCGCCTCGACGACGCTTTCCACCCATCCCGTCGCCTTGGTCGACAGCAGGAACAGGAGGTCTATGTCGGAGCCCGGAGCCAGGGTGGCGCGCCCGTAGCCGCCGACGGCGCAGATCGCCATGTGCTCGGCGACGCTGGGATTTTCCGTCGGATAGATGTGCCGGGTCACGCAATTGTAGATCGCGCGGATCAATTCGTCCTCGAGATCGCAGATGAACCGCGCGCAGGCGAGCCCGCGCCCGCCGCTCTCCAGCATGGAGCGCGCACGGTCGCGTCCGTGTGTCAGCACCGTCTGAAACAAAGGGACGACCGCTTTGCGAAAGGCGTCGCGCGATCCGACTTCAGCCGAAAGCGCCGCAATCGCCGTTTCGAGCGCCGCCCGGTCGAAAGGCGGCTCGGTTCCGCCGCTTTGGGCGGCCCCGTCATTTTGCGCTTTTTCGGCTGCGGCGTCGCTGCTCTGGTTCATGGGTGTTCTTTACCATAAGCCGGGGCGTGCGGGCAGGCCGTTCTTGCCCGGGCTTTTCTTTCAGGCGCCTCTCCTGGCCTCGATCGCCTCCCAGATGGCGGCGGCCAGATTGGGGCCGCCGACCCGCTCGATCGCCCGCACGCCGGTCGGCGACGTCACATTGATCTCGGTGAGATGGCCATCGATCACGTCAATTCCAACGAAAATCAGCCCGCGTCTCCTCAATTCAGGCCCGAGTTTCGCGCATATCTCTTTTTCGCGCGCCGTCAGATCGGTCTGCGCGGCCGCGCCGCCGCGCACCATGTTGGAGCGGATGTCGTTGGGCGCGGGCACGCGGTTGACCGCGCCCAGCGCTTCGCCATCGACCAGGATAATGCGCTTGTCGCCTTCCGAGACGCGCGGAAGGAATTTCTGGCAGACCCAGGGTTCGCGGAAAGTGGTCGCAAACAGGTCGTAAAGCGAGCCGAAATTCGGGTCGATGGGGGCGACCTTGAAGACGCCGCCGCCGCCGAAACCGTAGAGCGGTTTCATGACGATATCGCCGTGTTCGGCGCGAAAAGCCTCGATTTCGGCGCGTTCGCGCGTAATCAGGGTTGGCGGCATGAATTCCTGGAAATCCATGACGAACAGCTTTTCCGGCGCATTGCGGACGTGGGCGGGATCGTTGACGACCAGCGTTTCGGGGTGAATGCGCTCCAGCAGATGGGTGGTGGCGATATAGGCGAGATCGAACGGCGGATCCTGCCGCAGCAGCACGACGTCGCATTGCGCGAGGTCGAGGCTATACGGCGCGCCGAGCTTGAAATGTTCGCCCTGCACGTCCTTGACCTGCAAGTCCTGAACGCTGGCGACCACGCTCTTTCCGCGCAGGGACAGACGGTCCGGCGTGTAAAAGACGAGGTTGTGACCGCGTTTCTGGGCTTCGAGCAAAAGCGCGAAAGTCGAATCTCCTGCGATTTTGATCCGGTCGATCGGGTCCATCTGAACGGCGACCGCGAGCTTTTTCATGGGTTTTCCTTTGGGCGTCGTCCGCCCTGTGCGCTGTCTCGTGCGGCGCGGTCCCTTGCGGCGCGCCGGTTCGCCCGATTTTACCGCGATTGGCGCGTGCAAACCAAGCGTCGTCCCCGGGTTCTTCGGGCGCAAGACGCCAGGGCTTTGCGTTAACCATTCCTGAATGGAGGCGCGCTATACCCGTGCGGACGCATTCTGCGAGGGGACGATGCCAAGAATTTCGCTGGGGGGCGGCCTGGTCTTCCGCCAAAGCCTTTTCTTTCTGATCGTCGCGGCATTCGGTTTCTACACCTATCTTTGCGCGGGCGATGCGGTGGACCTTGCCCGTCGCGCGGCCGGCGCTTCTCCCGCGCAGGCCAAGGAAGTGCTCGGCCAGACGATCGCGGTGGCCGAAAGCGTCCAGAATCTGCTGCTCGGCAGCCTCGCACTCATCTGCGTCATGGCCTTCGGCATTCTTATTCCGGCGCTGCACACGCTGGTCGCGCGGCCGATCTCGCGCATCGCCGGACAGATGCGCGAACTGGCCGCAGGCGACACCGAGATCGAGATCGAATTCGAGAACCGCAAGGACGAGATCGGCGAAATCGCCCGCAGCCTCGTGGCGCTGCGCGACCATGTGCGCTCCAATCTCGCTCTGGTCGAGGAAATCAAGGCGCGCGACGACCGCGAGGCGCGCCTCATGCGCGACGCCGCCGTGCGCGCCAGCGTCGAACAATTCGTCGCCGACATGGCCAAGCTTATGGAAGGCCTGGGCGTGATGACACGCCAGATGTCAGAGGACAGCGGCACGATGACGGCGGCCGTCAGCCATGCCAATGCGGGCTCCGATTCCGCCACGCTCTCTGCTTCCGAAGCCGCGCAAAACGTGTCGGCGGTCGCGGGTGCGGCCGAGCAATTGCTGGACGCCATCGAGGAAATCAGCCGCCAGGTCGTCGATTCCACGGGCGTGGTGCGCGAGGCGGTCGTCCAGACCGAAAAATCCAATTCCGGCATTTCGCGCCTGTCGACGGCGGCCGCGCGCGTCGGCGATGTCGTCGAGCTGATTTCGCGCATCGCCGCGCAGACCAATCTGCTGGCGCTCAACGCAACAATCGAGGCGGCGCGCGCGGGCGAGGCGGGACGCGGCTTCGCAGTCGTTGCGCAAGAGGTCAAAACGCTGGCCACGCGCACCGCCAAGGCTACGCAGGACATCGCCGCCCAGATCGCCGAAATGCAGGCGGCGACCGATCAATCGGTCGATGCCATCGCCGCCATTCGCGACAAGATCAGCGCGGTCGAACGCATCTCCGCGATCATCGCGTCGGCCGTGCACGAACAGGGCGCCTCGACGCAGGAAATCGTGCGCTCCACACGCTCGGCGGCGGAAGGCACGACCGCCATGTCCGATCACGTCGGCGCGGTCGCCAAGGCGGTAGGCGATGTCGGCGACAGCATCGAATCCGTGGTGCGGCTCGCCCACGATCTCGATTCTTTCGCCGCGCGCATGCGCGCCAAGACGACGACGTTTTCCACGGAGCTTGAAAAGGCGCACGGCTGAGAACCGGCCGTGCTTCCCGGTTGGAGCGCCAAGATCAGCCAGGTCAGTCCGCGTCCGTCTCCCCCTCGATCGGCGGCCCTTCGCTCAGGACCGTTTCGAGTTCGCGCAGCATGTTCTGCAATTCCGCCAGTTTTTGCGCGCCGAAGCGGCGCGTGATTTCCGCATAGATGGCTTCCGATTGCGGCGAGACGCGCTCGATCAGCGCCTCGCCTTCGGCTGTCAGCGCGATGATGGCGCGGCGCTGGTCGGCCTTGTCCTGCCGGCGCGTGATAAGGCCGAGCGCCTCGAGATCGCGCAGGATGCGCGACACGCTGGGACCGAGCAAAAAGGTGGCCTCGGCGAGTTCGGAGACTTCCATGCCCGGCCGCGTCATCAGCGCGCGCAGCACGCGCCATTGCTGCTCGGTCATGCCGTGGCGGCGCAGCGCGGGACGGAAATGCCGCATGACCGCTTCGCGCGCGCGCAGCAGCGACATCGGCAGCGAGCGTGAAAAATGCCGGATGCGCACGGGCGCCTGTTTTGTATCTGTATAGCTCATGGCGCGTTCCGTTCTGCGTGGATCGGCAAGGTTTCTCCCGCGCCTTGCGGGCGAAAGGCAAGGCGGATCGGTCTAAACCCGGCGCTTTATCCGAAGTGGCAACTCACCGTCCCGCAGGCCCCGTAATCGGCGACGATCGTGTCGCCGCGCCCCGCCTCTATCGGCCTTACGAAGGAGCCGGCCAGCACGACCTCGCCCGCAGCCAGCGCGCCGCCGTGGGCGGCCATGCGGTTGGCGAGCCAGGCGACGCCATTGGCGGGGTGATTGAGGACGCCGGCCGCCAATCCCGTCTCCTCGATTGCGCCGTTCTTCGAGACGATGGCGCCGATCCAGCGCAGGTCCGCCGCATCCGGCCGGATCGGCCGCCCGCCCATGACGATGCCGCAATTGGCGGCGTTGTCGGCGATGGTGTCGAAGACGGTGCGCGTCTTTTTCGTTTCGGGATCGACGCGCAGGATGCGCGTGTCGAGAATTTCCAGCGCGGGAATCGCATAATCGGTCGCGTTGAGAACATCGAACAGGGAGCAATCCGGCCCCTTCACCGGCGCCTTCAGCACGAAGGCGACCTCGGCCTCGATGCGCGTTGCGATGAATCTGTCGACCGGGATGGTCGCGCCGTCCGCAAAGAACATGTCGTCGAGCAGGACGCCGGAATCGGGCATATCTATATCGAGCGCAAGCTGCATGGCCTTCGAGGTGAGGCCGATCTTGTGCCCGCGCACCCTGCGACCCGCCCCGATCTTCATGTCGATCCAGGCTTTCTGCACAGCGTAGGCGTCCGCCATATCCATACCGGGGTGGTCGAGCGAGAGCATGCGGATCTGTTTCCGCGTACGTTCGGCGGCATCGAGGCGGGCGGCGGCGGCGGCGATTTCGTCCGGCGTCATCATGTGGGAGACCTCTTGCTCAAGGACAGCAGCGGGCGCATCAAACCTCGTCCGTCACGCTGTTGGCGAGCGTGCCTATCCCTTGCGCGGTCACTTCGATCACATCGCCGGGCACGAGAAATTTCGGCGGATCGAAACGCGCGCCCGCCCCTGTCGGCGTGCCCGTGACGATCACGTCGCCGGGGACCAGCGTCGTGAATGTCGAGATATAGGAGATCAGATAGCGGAAGCCGAAAATCATGCGGCTGGTCCGGTCGTCCTGACGCACTTCGCCGTTGACCCGCGTGGTCAGGCGAATATCGGCGATCTGGCTTTCGTCGACATAAGGCACGATCCAGGGGCCGAGCGCGCCCGAATTATCGAAGTTCTTGCCTTGCGTGACGTTGAACTTGGCGTGGCGCACCCAGTCGCGCACCGTGCCCTCGTTGCACAGGCTCAGGGCGGCGATGTGATCGAGCGCGTCGCGCTCGGCGATATGGCGTCCTCCCTGGCCGACGACGATGACGATTTCGCCCTCGTAATCGA
>JBKDZW010000093.1:0-29230 GCA_047971685.1 Rhodoblastus sp. | reverse complement strand
GATCGATTCCGCGCCGACGCAGAGTTTCAGAAGATGAAGGGGCATGCCTGTCTATGTCGAACCATAGCCCATCCCGCAAGGGAGCGGCGGGAGCATCGACAACCCATAAGCCAATTGTTTCAGCCGCGTCCGACAAACGGCATCTTCGTCGCCATGACCGTCATGAACAGCACGTTGGCGTCGAGCGGCAGGCCGGCCATATGCACGACGGCGTTGGCGACATGCTCGACATCCATCACGGCTTCGGCGGCGATCTGGCCGTTCGCCTGGGGAACGCCGTCCTTCATCCGCCCGCCCAGATTGGTGTCGGCGTTGCCGATGTCGATCTGCCCGCAGGCGATGTCGTATTTGCGCCCGTCGAGCGCGGTCGATTTCGTCAGCCCCGTCATCGCATGCTTGGTCGATGTATAGGGCGCGGAATTCGGGCGCGGCGCATGGGCCGAGATAGAGCCGTTGTTGATGATGCGCCCGCCCATCGGTTTCTGGTCGCGCATGATGCGAAAGGCGTGCTGCGTACACAGGAACGGCCCGGTCAGATTGGTGTCGACCACCGCCTTCCAGTCCGCAAAGCTCAGATCTTCGAGATTGATCGGCGGCGCACTGACGCCGGCGTTGTTGAACAGCATGTCGAGCCGCCCGAACTCGGCCATTGTCGCGTCGAACAGGGCCTTGACCGAATCCGGATCGCCGACGTCGCAGACGACGCCGATGGCTTTTGCGCCAAGTTTTTGCGCCTCGCCCGCCACAGCGTCCAGCAATTCCCTGCGGCGCCCGGCAAGCGCGAGATCCCAGCCCGCCCGCGCCAGCGAGAACGCAGACGCCTTGCCGATGCCGGCGGTGGCGCCCGTTATGAGAGCGACTTTGCGTTGCGACATGTTTCCTCCCGAAGCGATCTCACGCCGGCTGCGGCTCGAAACGCGGAATGCGCCAGCTTTCCGCCGCAGCCCCCTTCATCCATTTTTTCCACGCCGGCATCGCCATCGTCGCATCCATATAGGCGCGCGTTCTCCCGTTCACCGGCGCGCAATAATTTTCAAACCGCCAGACGATAGGCGCAAACATGGCGTCGGCTGCGGAAAAGGCCCCGAACAGAAACGCCCCCCCCGCCCCGAACTTTTCGCGCGCATCCCCCCACATCGCCTCGATCCGCGCGATATCGGCAAGCGTATCCGGCGTGAAATCGGGCGCAGCCTTCGGGCGATGGGCGATCGTCGGGCAGTTCTGGCGCAATGCCTGAAACGACGAATGCATTTCCGCGCTCATCGACCGCGCCATTGCGCGCGCCGCTTTTTCACGCGGCCAGACGGCCAGTTGCGGAAAGCTCTCCGCGAGATATTCGCAGATCGCCAGCGAATCCCAGACCGTGATGTCGCCATCGACGAGCGCGGGAACCTTGCCCGAGGGCGACACTTTCAGGATCGCTTCCCTGGACCCCTGCGCATGGATCGGCTGGACGACCTCGGCATAGGGAACGCCGAGGCTTTCGAGCAGAATCCACGGCCGCATCGACCAGGACGAATAGCTCTTGTTGCCGATGACGAGCGTCAGAGCCATAGCGGACCTCAGCTCTTTTTGGCCTTGGGAGCCCAGGCTTGCGTCGGCCCGCCCGCTTTCTTCCAGGCGCCGTAGCCGCCCGCGATATGGGCGACGGGCTTGAGCCCCATTTTCCTGGCGGTCTGGGCGGCGAGCGCCGACCGCAGGCCGCCGGCGCAGAAGAACACGAACTTCTTGTCCTCCGCGAACTGCGGCTTGGCGTAGGGGCTTGCCGGGTCGATCCAGAATTCCAGCATGCCGCGCGTGCAATGAAAGGCGCCGGGCACATGGCCGTCGCGCTCCAGTTCGCGGGGGTCGCGGATGTCGACGAGGGTCACGTCCTCGCGTCCGGCAAGCGCAATCGCCTGCTCGACCGTAAGGGTCTCGATCTCGGCGTTCGCCTGGTCGATCAACTGCTTGATTCCGACGGTGATCTCTTGTGCCATATTTATCCTCCTGCCACAGATTGAAGCGAGCAAGCCGTAGAAATCAACTGCGCTCCATGCCTGCCAGACCGGACCATACGACATGTTCGCACATTCCGCAGACGCCGCCGCCTTTCTTGCCTTCTTCGTCGCATGGGTCGGCTATGCGCATTTCGTCAGGGTCAGGCATGACCGCAACCCCGGTCTCAATGCGCTGATGAACCGGAAACGCGAAATGTGGATGAACGAAATGTCGCGCCGCGAAGTACGCATCGTCGACACCGCCATTACATCGACCTTGCAAAACGGCACTGCGTTTTTCGCCTCCGCTTCGCTGATCGCCATCGGCGGCGCGGCGGCCGTCCTTCGCGCAACCGACGACATCGTGCGGCTGTCCGCCGACATTCCCTTCGTGCCGGGCGTTTCGCGCGGGCTTTGGGAGATCAAGACGATCGGCCTTATGGCGATCTTCGGTTATGCCTTCTTCAAGTTCGGCTGGTCCTATCGCCTTTACAATTATTCCGCGATCCTGATCGGCGCCACGCCGCCAGCCGCCTGCGGCGACGCGCCCGCCCTCGCAAGGGCCGCCCGTCAGGCGGCCGGCATGAGCACGGTCGCCGGCCGCCATTTCGCCGACGGCCAGCGCGCGCTCTTTTTCTCCTTCGCCTATCTCGGCTGGTATCTCGGGCCGCACGTCTTCGTGCTCACGACAGCGCTCATCATGATCGTGATCTACCGCCGTCAGTTCCACTCCGACGCGCTGGCCGCCGTTCTGAGCGAGCCGGAAAACAGCGGAGATGAAAAATCATCCCCTTGACGCCGTCCGCTGCCGCGCGCATCACGCCGCATGGCTGAAACCAAGGATTCGAGCGTGGATTCCGACATTGTCGTCACCGCGATTTTCGCCGAGATCGCCGAGCGCGGGGCCGGCAAGACGATTTCGCCCGAAGACGCCGCCAAACGTATCGCCCATGTGCGCGGCGAGGACGAGCTTGCCTGGCGCGACTGGCTGCCGCGCGTGCGTTCGACCGGCAAGGGGCTCGCCCGTCAGGGCCGCCTCGTCGTCTATCGCAAGGGCAAGCCTGCCGACCCCGACGAGGTCAAGGGAGTGATCCGCCTCGGTTTCCCGCGCAGCGATTGAGATTTGTCACGGCCCCGGCAGCAGGACCGGAATTTTCCCCGAAAGATAATAGGAGACAAGGCCGATCCATTCGTGCGTCGCCGTCGCCAGCATTTGAGTGGCGGGCGCGGGCTTGCGAAAGCCCCAGAAATCGCCGATCCCGCCGCCGGTGAGATAATCGACCGGGTAAGGCGTGACATCGAATCCGATCTTGCGGAATATGCCGACCGAGCGCGGCATGTGCATGGCCGACGTCACCAGCAGCCAGCGCTCGCCGGGCTTGGGCTGCACGAGCTCCTTGGTGAAAACGGCGTTTTCCCAGGTGTCGCGCGATCGGTTCTCGAAGCTCATGCGCGCCTCCGGCACGCCCATCGCGACCCAGAATCTGTACGCGACATCGGATTCGGTCCAACGGCCGGGCTTCAAACGTCCGCTGCCGCCGGAGAATACGAGCCGCGCATCCGGAAAGCGCCGCATGAGCGCGACCGGCTCGGTCATGCGTTCGGCGGCCTCGTTGAACGCCATCATGCCTCTGGCGCGAGAAACGCCTTCGTCCATCGCGCCGCCGAGAACGATGATTCCGGTCGGCGCAACGTCGAGTACGGGCTGCGGAAACCGGTCTTCCAGCGGTCGCGCGAAAATGGCGGGGGCGGCCGTCATCGTGAAAACGGCGATAAGCATCGCCGCTGCGCTTGAAACGATGCGCCCGATTCTTTTCCAGCGCGTCCACAGAAGAACGACGCCGACGAGCAATATTTCAAAAAAAATCTGCGGCGCCTCCGCCATCACGCCGAGCGTCTTGGCGGCTATGAAAAACACGAGACCTCCCGGCGTCGCGCATTTCGCGGAATCGGCCGCCCTGCGGCCCGTTCAGGCAAACTCAATTGCTCGCCAGCCACTTCCGCCATTCGGAGGACGTGCCGTGAAACACGTTGCGGTCGACGGGACCGCGAATGCCCGGCGTATGGCCGTCCGACTGATATTGCCAGAAATGCCATTTGCGCGAACCGTAGCGCACATGCGGGCGGTCCTTGGTCGAGCGCACCCAGATCGGATAATCGTTGAGCGCGCCGTCCGACAGGATCGCCTCGTAGAAATCGACCGTGGTGTAGATGATCGGGCGCTTGCCGTAATGGCGCTCCATATCCTGTAGCATCTGCCGCATTTCCGGTATCGCCTGCTCGCGCACGATCGTGCGTTTGCAGGTGCGCGATTCCGGCGTCGCCTCCACGTCGAGAACCGGCGGCAGCGCATCCGCATCGCGCGGCACGTTGGTTTTGAACCAGGCCATTTCCTCGTGCCAGGGCCGGCACCAATAGACGAAATGATAGGCGCCGCGCGGCACACCGGCGGCTTTCGCGCCCGCCCAGTTCTCGCGGAATTTCGAGTCGAGATGGTCTGCGCCCTCGGTCGCCTTGATCCAGGCAAACCTCACATCGGAGCCCGCAACCGCCTGCCAGTCGATATTGCCCTGATATTTCGACACGTCGATGCCGTGAATATCGAAATCCTTGCTGTGGTCGATGGCCTCGCTCGGCTTCACCTTGTGGGTCGGCGCATAGGACATGGCCTGCGCCCGGAAGCGCGACTTGCTGCTGACCTGAGGGTCGACGCCCGAACCGCACCCGGCGAGCGCGAGAGAAAGGGCGGTCGGGAGGGCCATGGCCGCGATCGAACGCAGCGGCTTCCGGCATGTATCGAAGAAACGCATCATCGGCGCAAATTATCCCTGTCGGGGTAACGAGTCGTTAATGCGGAGCCCCGGACGCCCATTCGCCCGGCCCACGGGTCACTTTAACCCGAAATACAGTGTCGCAAAACTTAAAAACGAGAAATAGCCGACGATATCGGTAACCGTTGTGACGAAAGATCCCGAGGAAACCGCAGGATCGATATTCAGGCGATCGAGCACAAGCGGCACCAGAACGCCGCCGAAGGCCGCCGCCACCATATTGGTGAGCATGGCCGCCGCAATCACGAAGCCGAGCGCCGGCATCCCGAACCAGAGGGCCGCGCCAATGCCGGTGAGAACGCCGAAGGCGAGCCCGTTGAGCGCGCCGACCAGAAATTCGCGGAATATCACCCTGGCGGCGTTCGAGCGCGACATTTCCCGCGTCGCCAGCGCACGCACGGCGACCGTCATGGCCTGGGTTCCGGCGTTGCCGCCCTGGCTGGCCACGATCGGCGCCAGAATGGCCAGCGCCACCATTTTCTCCAGTTGGCCTTGAAACAGGCCGAGCACCGAAGACGCCAGAAAGGCCGTCCCCAGATTGACGAACAGCCAGACGAAACGGCCGCGCGCCACCGAAAAGATCGGATCGCCCAATTCCTCGCGCCGGTTGACGCCGCCGAGCGCCTTGATGTCCTCGTCGGCGGCCTCCTGGATGACGTCGACGATATCGTCGATGGTGATGACGCCGACCAGTCTGTCGGCCTTGTCCAATACCGGCGTGGAGACGATGTTGTAGCGCTCGAACATGCGCGCTGCTTCTTCCTCGTCGTCGGTGACGCGCACATAGCGGCGATCCCGCATGATCGCTTCCAGCGGGGTCAGGCGCGGGGTGCGCGCGAGCGTGTCCAGAAAGACATTGCCGAGCAGGCGATGGCCGGGGTCGACCACGAAAATCTCGAAGAAATGATCCGGCAACTCATCCTGATCGCCCTCGCGCAAATGGTCGAGCGCCTGGCCCACCGTCCAGAACGGCGGCACGGCCACCAGCGTCGTCTGCATCAGGCGTCCGGCGGATTTTTCGGGATAATCGAGCGAGCGGCGCAGCGCCGTGCGTTCGACTGCGGGCATGGCCTCGAGAATTTGGTCCTGATCGGAACGGTCGAGATCCTCGAGCAGCGCAATGGCGTCGTCGCTCTCCAGTTCGCTGACGCCTTCGGCGACCGTCTCGGTCGGCAATTCCTCGAGAATCTCGCCGCGAACATGCTCGGGCACTTCCGTGAGCGCGGCGAAATCGAACTCCTCGCCCATAAGTTCGACAAGGCGCGGCCGGCTGTCTGCATCGAGCGCCTCGATCAGTTCGGCCATGTCGCTCGAATGCATCTCGCCGGCAAGCGTCAGCAGTTCCGCCTTGTCGGCGTCGGCGATGGCCTTTTCGACGGAAGCGACGAATTCCTCGCGCAATGCCCCGTCTTCCTCGCGCAATGTCCCGTCTTCCGCGCGGAACGGCCATGCCGTGGCTTGATCGCTCTTGGTTGTTTCACTTGTTTCGGTCATGGGATCACCGGTCTGCGCGCGACATGGAGCGGCCCGACTTCTGACGAACCGGCAAGAATCGGATTTATGCTCGTAATCGAAGACTTTATGCTCGTAATCGAAGACATGGAGCGGGCGCTTCGACGCCGCCGAAGCCCGTTCCGCTCTACATCAGATTCGTGCAAATCGATCATGACAATTCGGTCATGCCAATTGGCTCATGTCATCTGGCCTAAATCACGCCCGCGCGGTCGGCCGGCTCGATACCAGCGCAAACCAGCGCGTGAGATTGGCCATGTCCTCGGGAATGTTGGAGCCCGTGCCCTTGCCCATCACGAAGGCGCATTGCGCTGTTATGTCGGCCACCGTGTAGCGGTCGCCGGCGATATATTCGCGCATCTCCAGCTCGCGGTTGAGCCAGGCCATGCGTTCGAGCAATTGCGCCTGCCGGATGCGCCCGTATTCCGGAGATTGCGGCCGCCTGCCGGTCCAGAACGGGCTGAGATGAATGAACACGTCCTGCACCGGCAACTGGATTTCCAGCTCCATCCGGCGGTTCCACATTTCGATCTGCGCGCGCTCCAGCGTGGTCGTGCCGAACAGCGGCGGTTCGGGATGCAATTCCTCGAAATAGCGGCAGATGGCGATGGATTCGGCCAGATGCGAGCCGTCGTCGAATTCCAGCACCGGCATGGTGCCCATCGGGTTCATCGCAATATAGCGCGCGCCCTTGTTCTCGCCCTTCATCATGTCGACGTATTCGGAAGGGATCGAAATCCCTTTCTCCGCCAGAAATATGCGCACCCGCCGCGGATTGAGGCCGTTCTTGAGATCGTAGATTTTCATGGCGCTTCCTCTGCTGGCGCGGACAATGCGCCAGCAGGCGGCTCAAATCCAGCGGACCGACCTATTTCAGCGGCAGATAAATGTCGGTGACGAGATTTTCGGGCGCAGCATCCATCGGCGTGTTCAGATAGATTTCATAGCACGCACGGTCCGCCGCCTCCCGGCCCGAGCCCGGCAGCCACACGCCAAACAGCCAGTCATAGGCCGCCCCCAGCTCCGCATATGGCCCCAGATGGCGCAGCACGGCGGCTTCGCCGGCAGGAATTTCCAGCCGTTCCAGCGGCGGCTCGATCTTCGTGTCCGCGCTCGCCGAGCGGCCGGCGAACGAGCGGAGATCGGCCGGCGGCGTCAGGCCCACATCGTCGAAATAGACCGCGACATTGCGCTGGCCAGGCCCATAGAGCGCGCGCGCCGTCAACAGATCGTGCAATTGGCCGAAGGCGCGGCCGATTTCCATATAGGGGCCGCGATGGGCAAGGCCCGCGACGATCAAGGCCGGCGCCTGCCTTATCTCGATTTTTCGCATGGGCGATTCCTTTTCGGCGAGACGCGAAAATCCAGATCGTCGGCGAGACGATAGCGCCCCTGCTGTCGACAGCAAGCCGGCAAGGGTCGAAGAAGGGTCGAACAAGGATCGAACAAGGATCGAACGGCAAATCCTGCGATCTTCGCTCACGCCAGCGCGCTTTCGATTTTCGCGCCGGCGCTTTCGGGCGCAAGCCAGCCGAAATCGGGCAATTGATGGCGCGCGAAGGTGAATTGCCTTTTGGCGTAGGCGCGCGTGTCCGCCTGCCCGCGCGCAATCGCGTCCTCAAGCGTCATCTCACCCCTGAGATGCGCCATCAGGGCCGGCGCGCCATGGGCGCGCATGGCGGGCAGCGCGGGATCGAGGTCTTGCGCGGCCAGCATCGCTGCCTCATCGAGCGCGCCATTCCCGATCATTGTCAGGAAACGCGCGTCGATTGCCGCGCGCACGGCCTCGCGCTCGGGCGCGAGAAAAAACCCGCGCCAGGCCCCTTCCGGCAGGAGGGGCGGCGCCCGGACCCCTTGAAAGGCGGCAAGCCCCTGCCCCGTGGCTTCGAGAACTTCGAGCGCGCGCACGATGCGTTGCGGGTCCGTGGACTTGAGGCGGGCCGCCGTCTGCGGATCGCGCGCGGCCAGCCGCGCATGCAGGTCGCCCGGCGCCACGCCCGCAGCGGCCGCGCGCACGCGGGCGCGCACCTCGTCGGGCACACGCGGACTATCGGACAGGCCCTGGGTCGCAGCCTTGAAATACATGCCGGTGCCGCCGGCGACGATGGCCAGGCGCCCGGCCGCTTCCAGATCGCGCATCAGACCTGAGAAATCGGCAAGCCAACGCCCGACCGAATAATTTTGCGCCGCCGCGACATGCCCGTAGAGCCTGTGGTCGGCGACGGTTTCGTCCTCGTGCGTCGGGCGCGCGGTCAGGATGCGCAGATCGCGATAAACCTGCATGGAATCGGCGTTGACGACGACGCCGCCGGTTTTTTGCGCAAGCTCGATGGCGACTGCGGACTTGCCGCTCGCCGTCGGGCCTGCGATGAGAATGGCGCAAATCCGCCTCATGGCTGGAAATCTCTTTCTCAATCCCCGTCCTATGTCGAAAAACCTTTCTCATGTCGCAACCCTCGTCTGCAATCCGCAGACGCCGCAGATAACGCAAGCCCTGGCCGAGCGCGCCCGCACGGCCTTGCCGAACGCCGGGCCCGTCGAATGGCTGTCGCCGGAAATCGCCGTCGACATCCCCTTCGATTCGCAAAAGGCGCCGTGCGAGGCCCTGCGCGAAATCGGAGCGCGCCTGCGCGAGGCGCTGGAGCAGGCGCCGGTCGACATCGTCGTTCAGCCGCTGGCCTCCCGGCGCAAGGCGCTGCTGCTGGCCGACATGGATTCCACCATCATCGGCCAGGAATGCATCGACGAACTCGCCGACCTCCTCGGCCTGAAGGCCAAGGTCGCCGCAATCACCGAGCGCGCCATGGCCGGCGAAATCGCTTTCGAGCCCGCCTTGCGCGCGCGCGTCGCCCTGCTTGCCGGACTGGATGCGCAGACGCCCGCGCAGGTCATCGCCACCCGTATCGCCCTTAATCCGGGCGCCCGAACGTTGGTGCGCACCATGCGCGCCAACGGCGCCTATGCAGCGCTCGTCTCGGGCGGCTTTACCGATTTCACCGGGCCGATTGCCGCCATGGTCGGCTTCGACGAAAACCGCGCCAATCGTCTCATTGTCGAAAACGGCAAATTCGACGGCCGCGTCGAAGATCCGGTTCTCGGACCGCAGGCCAAACTCGAGGCGCTCAGGCAATTGCGCGCAGCGCGCGGCCTGTCCAAAGCGCAGACGCTGACAGTCGGCGACGGCGCCAACGACGTGCCGATGTTGCAGGAGGCGGGCCTTGGCGTCGCCTTCCACGCCAAACCCGCCGTCGCCGCCGTCGCAGATGCGCATATCGAACATGCCGATCTCACCGCGCTGCTTTTCGCGCAGGGCTATGGCCGCGACGACTTCGTGGATTGAACGGAACCGGCCAGCGCCGCCAATGGCGGACATGCGCGTGAAGAGCAGGCATGCGCGCGCCAATGGCTGAAATGTGCGATTTGGTCTGGATTCTCGCCGGCGCGCACACGAAACTGCGATAGCGCGGCGTATTCGGCGGGGACTTCTGCAAGCCCGCCACGCAACAAGATGCGGAAAGCAGGAAAGACGGCGCATGTCCTGCTTGCGGAAAACGCGACATGCGCGCGCAGACCGGAGTTTGAATGGACGCGGAATTTCACTGGGAAGCCTATCGCGAACCTCTGCTCTTTCTCGTGACAGCGGGCCTCGTCGTGCCGCTGTTTCGCCGCCTGCGCGTCTCTCCGGTCATCGGCTTCCTCGTCGCCGGCGCGCTTCTTGGTCCCTTCGGCGCGGGACGCCTGGCGCAGAACTACCCGTGGCTCGCCAATTTCACGATCGGCGGCGGCGCGGGCGCCTCGCAGCTTGCCGAACTGGGCGTTGTCTTTTTGCTGTTCATGATCGGCCTGGAATTGTCCTGGGACCGCCTCATGCGCATGCGCCGCCTGGTGTTCGGACTTGGCGCTGCGCAGGTCGTCGTGACCACGGCGCTGCTCACCTTGCAGATCAACGCCTGGCTGAACCTTGGACCGGGCCGCTCCCTGCTCTGCGCCGCAGCGCTTTCCATGTCTTCGACCGCAATCGTCCTGTCGGTGCTCTCCGAGCGCAAGCGGCTCAACCGCACGGCAGGGCGCGCCGCCTTTGCGGTCCTGCTGTTTCAGGATCTCATGGTGGCGCCGCTTCTGTTCATGGTGCCTCTGCTCGACGCCAAGAACGGCCCTCTCGCCGGCGCCGACCTTTTCTGGAACTGGGCGCCGGCGGTGGCCGCGCTGTTTACGATCGTGGCGGGCGGGCGGCTTGTGCTGCGCCCGCTGTTTCATCTGGTGGCGGCGGGCGGTTCGACCGAATTGTTCATGGCGGCCAGCCTTCTGGTGGTGGTGGGCGCGAGCGTGGCCAGCGCATCGGCTGGCCTGTCGATGGGGCTTGGCGCCTTCATCGCCGGCCTGCTGCTCGCCGAAACCGAATTCCGCCGCGAGGTCGAGGTGACGATCGCGCCCTTCCAGGGGCTGCTGCTCGGCCTGTTCTTTCTCTCTACCGGCGCGCATCTCGATTTCGCGCGCGTTCTCGAAGCGCCCGCGCTCATTCTGGGCTTTGCGGGCGCGCTTATCGTCGTCAAGGCCGCCATTCTCTATGTGCTCGCGCGAGCGTTCCGGCTGACGCCGCCGGTAACGCGCGAAATGTCGCTCCTGCTCGCGCCCGGCGGCGAATTCGCCTTTCTGATGATCGGCGCCGCCATGGCCGCCAAAATCATTCCCGACCAGGCCGGCGGCGATCTCCTGCTCGTCGTCACCGTGACCATGATGGCCATTCCTTTCCTCGGCGCGCTCGGCGCGCGCAAAACCCGGGAAAATCTCAAGGAGGAGGAGGAATACGCGCATCTCGCGCCGGCGGCCGCCGTCGCCGAGCACAAGATCGTCATCGTCGGCTATGGCCGCGTCGGGCGCCTGGTGTCCGACATGCTCAAGCGCCACGACATTCCCTTCGTCGCGGTCGATGGTTCGGCGCGCCTCGTCGCCAAGGCGCGCTCCGACGGCGTGGAAATCTATTGGGGCGACGCCACGCGCCCGGAATTCCTCGAGCGCGTGGGCTTAAGCGCCGCGCGCGCGCTCGTCGTCACCATGGACGCGCCCCACTCCGTCGAAAGCGTCGTCACCCATGCGCACACCGCGCGCCCCGAACTCACCATTGTCGCGCGCGCGCGCGACGCCGTGCACGCCCAGCAACTCTACGGGCTCGGCGTGACCGACGCCATCCCCGAGACGATCGAGGCGAGCCTGCAATTGGCGGAAGCCGTGCTTGTCGACATCGGGGTGCCCATGGGCTTCGTCATCGCTTCCATTCACGAGAAGCGCGACGAATATCGCAAGTTTCTGCAACCGCACGGCAATCGTCGCAAGGGCAATCGCAGCATCAAGATGTCGACGCGCGTGCGCGATCTCAACAAGCCGAAGCCGGAAAAAACCGGAGGATGAATGCAATGGCCGAAACCATCGAAACGCGCGAATTCACGACGCCGCTTCCAGACGGCGGCCTTGCCGTCTACATGCGCAACAAGCGCAAGGCGGGCGCATCCGGCTTCGGTCCGCAGCGCACGCTGCTGATGGTCCACGGCGCAACCTATCCCGCCAGCGTCGTCTTCGACCTGCCCGTGGAAGGCGCATCGTGGATGGATCGTCTGGCCGAGGCCGGTTTCGATGTCTGGGTAATGGATTTGCCCGGCTATGGCCGCTCGCAGCGCCCGAAGGAAATGGACGGGCCGGCTGAGGCCGCAGGGCCGGTCATCACGACCGACACCGCCATCGCCGCCGTCGGGGCGGTCGTCGATTTCGTCTGCGGGACATGCGGGATCGACAGATTGAACCTGCTTGGCTGGTCCTGGGGCACGGCGATCATGGCGGGCTTTGCGCAGGACAATGGCGCACGCGTCAACAAGCTCACCCTGTTTGCGCCGCTCTGGCTCATCAAGGGACCGCTTACGCTCGGCGACCCGGGCGCCGGTCTGGGCGCCTGGCGCGCAGTTACAAAAGACGAAGCCAGGGCGCGATGGCTGCGCGGCGTGCCGGACGACGCGAAAGAAACGCTTATCCCGCCCGGCGTGTTCGAGGCGTTCTGGCAGGCAGCCATTGCAACCGATTCCGTTGGCGCCGCCATGAACCCGCCGGTCCTGCGCGCGCCCAACGGCGTCGTGTTTGACGCCGGCCGCTACTGGATGAAGGACACGCCGACCTGGACGCCGAAAAAACTCGAATGCCCCGTCCTGATCGTGCTCGGCGAATGGGATTCCGACACGCCGCCGTCCATGGCCAACAGAATTTTCCCGCAACTGACGAATGCGAAATCCAAGCGCCTTGTCCTGCTCGGACGCGGCACGCACACGATGGCGCTGGAAAGCGGGCGCGACGCGCTCTTTGCCGAGATCGAGCGCTTCCTGAAAGAATAACGCCGCGCTTGCCCGGACAAGAGCATATCCCGCAAAAGTCGGAAAATTTTGCGATCACGATATGCGGTGAAACAACCCGCACGTCCCGCAAAAATTGCAGGCTTTTGCGACAAGGATATGCGGTGAAACAAAACAGAAGAGCACGCCGTGTTTCCGTGGAAACGCGACGCGCTCGAGCCCGGTGTCGGGAAGCCTCCTGTGTGAAAAGTCAGTCGAGCGCGACAGGCACGAAGCGCACTTCGCCCGCAGCGTTAGAGACCAGCAGCAGCGCCGATTTCTTGCCGTCCTTCTTCAGCGCCTTCAGCGCATCCTGCACGTCGGAAGGATTGGACACCGCTTTCTGATTGACCTCGACAATCACCTCGCCCGCCTGAATGCGTTTTTCGGCGGCGTTCGAGGAAGGATCGACGCGCGTGATGACCACTCCCGACTTCACATTGTCCTTGATCTGGAATTTTGCGCGCATGTCGTCGCCGAGCGTGGAGAAATCCATGCCGAGCGCCGATTTCACAGCGTTTTCCGGCTCGTCGCGGTCGCGCGAGGAACCGTTCGCCTTGGCGGTCTTTCCGCCATCCTCGAGCCGGCCGAGCTTGACTGTCTTGGTCGTTTCCTTGCCGTCGCGCACGACGACGACATCGACTTCCTTGCCGATCGGCGTTGCGGCCACGATCTTGGGCAGATCGCGCGATTGATCGACGGTCTTGCCGTCGAACTTCACGATGACGTCGCCGACCTTGAGACCGGCGGGCTTGGAGGGCCCCTTGTCGTCGACGCCGGCAATCAGCGCGCCGCGCGCCTTGCCCAGGCTCAGGCTCTCGGCGATGGAATCGTCGACATTCTGAATGCGCACGCCGAGCCAGCCGCGCCGCGTCTCGCCGAATTGCTGCAATTGTTCGATGATCGGCTTGACGGTATTGGCGGGCGTGGCGAAGCCGATGCCGATGGAGCCGCCCGACGGCGACAGGATCGCGGTGTTGATACCGACCACCTCGCCGTCCATGTTGAACAGCGGGCCGCCGGAATTGCCCTTGTTGATGGCCGCATCCGTCTGGATGTAATTATCGTAAGGGCCGCTATCGATATTGCGGTTGCGCGCCGACACGATGCCGGCAGTCACCGAGCCGCCGAGTCCGAAAGGATTGCCGACCGCCATCACCCAGTCGCCGACGCGCGCCTTGTCGCTGTCGCCGAATTTCACCGCCGTCAGCGGCTTTTCCGGCTTCACCTTCAAGACGGCGACATCGACCTTCGCATCCTTGCCGACCACTTCGGCCTTCAGCTTCTTGCCATCGGTGAAGACGACATAGACTTCGGTCGCGTCCTGAATGACGTGATTGTTGGTGATGACGATGCCCGACGGATCGATCACGAAGCCCGAGCCGAGCGAATTGGAGCGACGCGTGCGCGGCTCGCCGCCTCCCTGCCCGCGACGCTTGAAAAATTCCTCGAACAGATCGTCGAACGGCGTGCCCGGCTGGAACTGCGGTCCGCCGCCGCGCTTGGCCTCCACGGTCTGTGTCGCCGCGATATTGACGACCGCGCCGCTCACACTGGCGGCAAGATCGGCAAAGGAATCGGGCGCGCTCCGCGCATAGGCGGGCGCGAGCGGCGGCGCAAACGTCGCGGCCCCGCCCAGAGCCAGCGCAAGCGCAAGTCCGGCGGCAGTCGCCGGCCGCGAAAAACAACGCGGCATATTGGTTGTTTTCGACATGTTCAACTCTCCAATTCAGCCCGCTTGCGCGGAAATCCAGTTGGAAATTCCAGCGCGCACGAAACGGCGCCGGGCAGGCCCGGCGCCGCAGAAATCACTTGCCCGTGGGGTTGCCGAAATAACGGAAGAAATCCGAGCCCGGCGAGGTGACGAAGCGCGTATCGCCAGCCTTGAAGGATTGGTCGTACGCCTGCATCGAACGATAGAAGGCGAAGAAGTCCGGATCCTTGCCGAAGGCGCTGGCGAAAACCTCGTTGCGGTCGGCATCGCCCTTGCCTCGGATCGTGTCGGCCTGCTGTTGCGCCTCCGCCTTGATGACGATGGCGTCGCGGTCGGCTTTCGCGGTGATCTTCTGATATTGCTCGTTGCCCTGCGCGCGATATTCGTTTGCTTCGCGCTTGCGCTCGGACTGCATGCGGCTGAACACCTTCTCCGAGATTTCGCGCGGCAGATCGGCGCGGCGCAGACGCGCATCGACGATGGCTATGCCGTAGTTCTTGCTCTCGTTGTTCACCTGATCCTTGATCTTGGTCATCAGGGCCGCGCGGTCGTCGCGCACGATCTGCGTCTGCGTCGCCTCGCCCAGCACGCGGCGCACCGACGAGTTCAGGATCGAGGCCAGGAAGTTGTTGGCCGCCCTGATCGAGCCCGCCGCCTGATAGAATTTCAGGGCGTCGACGATGCGGTAGCGCACGAAGGCGTCGACGTCGATGCGCTGGTTGTCGGCGGCGATGACTTCCTGCTTGGGGCTTTCGAGATCGAGAATGCGATTGTCGATACGCACGACCGTCTCGATCATGGGAATCTTGAAATGCAGCCCGGGCTCGGTGATGAGGCCGCGGCCTGGGACAGGCGCGCCGAAGCGCAGGACCAGCGCCTGCTCGGTCTGCGCGACCTGGAACATGGCGCCCGAAAGCGCGGCGAGTATCGCAAGCGCGACGATTGCGATGATAAAACCGGATGAGGACTTCACTTCGCGCCTCCCGCCGCCGCAGCAGGCTTGCTGATTTCGCCGAGCGGCAGATAGGGCACGACGCCCTGCCCCGCGCCCTTGTCGATGATGACCTTGTCGACCGCGCCGAACACACGCTCCATCGTTTCGAGATAGATGCGTTCGCGGGTCACTTGCGGCGCCTTCTTGTACTGCTCGTAGACCTGGTTGAAGCGCGAGGCCTGGCCCTTGGATTCGGCCACCGTCTGCTCGCGATAGGCTTCCGCCTCCTGCAAAATACGCGCCGCCTGGCCGCGCGCCTCGGGCACCACCTTGTTGGCGTAGCCTTCCGCCTCGTTTTTAAGACGGTCGCGATCCTGTTGGGCCGCCGTCACGTCGCGGAATGCGGAAATGACGGAAGCCGGCGGATCGACCGACAGCAATTGCACCTGCATGATCTTCACGCCCGCGCCATAGCCGTCGAGCACGCGCTGCATCAATTCCTGCGCTTGCGGTTCGATCACCTTGCGCTCGGCGGTCAGCAGCTTCTGTATCTGCGAGCGTCCGACGATTTCGCGCATCGCGCTTTCGGCGACCGCCTTCACGGTGGCCGGCGGATTGGAAATGTTGAAGGCGTAATTTTCCGGTTTCTGGTCGTCGATCTTCCAGATCACGCGGAATTTCACGTCGGCGATATTTTCATCGCCCGTCAGCATCAGGCTCTCTTCGGGAATGTCGACCTGCGTGCGCGTGTCGAGCCGCATCGCCGAGCCGATGTCGATGGCGTTGAAGTCGGTCACCGCCAGTTTGACCACCGAGCCGATGGGGTAAGGCAGGTTGTAATTCAGGCCCTCTTTCGTCTTGCCGACGAACTTGCCGAAAATGAGATTGAGGCCAACCTGGTTGGTGGCCACGATATAAAAGCCCGACACCATCCACAGCAGCACGCCGGCCAGCACGATGGCAATGAAGCCCTTGGCGCCGAAACCGCCGGACATGGCGCCTTGCAGCGTGCTCTGGGCGCGGCGCAGCATTTCCTCGAGATCGGGCGGGGTTCCTCCCGGCCCGTTGCCGGAGCCATTGCCCCAGGGGCCCTGCTGCTGACCCCATGGATTCTGGCCGCCCGGTTTCCGCGGCCCGTCCTGATTGCTCCAGGGCATTCTATTCCTTCCATTTTGCCGCCGAAGCGGCGCACGAACTTATAGGAGCGCGCGCCAACGCTCGCAATGCACTGGTCAGATATGCGCGGGAAGGCCGGCTTGCAATGGCGAGGAACCGATTAATGAACCGCTAGCCCTCGGACCCGCACGGAAAAATGCCGGGATTCCGTCATTTCAGGCGATCTCTCCCGCGCATCCCGGAAAGCCGCCGGAACTGCGGCGGGAAGGCTGTTTTACCCTGAACCCCGGATATCGAACCCGTTTCCGCGAATCGAAACGAAGGGACCGTCTCATTTTCCAATCAACGCCGCTCCAGCACGCGCACCACGAAACCGGCCTCGTCTTGCTCTGCCCGCGGCGGCGTTTCGCGGGAAACCTCGCGCCACCGCTCCGGCGCCAGCGTCGGAAGAAAGGCGTCTCCCTCGGGCGCAAGATCGACCTCGGTCAAAACGATGCGGTCGGCGCGCTCCAGCGTGGCGCGATAGATTTCGGCCCCACCCACCACCATGATTTCGGCCGCGCCCATGGCCTTGGCGCGCTCTGCGCCCAAAGCCAGCGCCGAATCGACGTCCCCGACGACATGCGCGCCGGGCGCAGTGAAAGTCGGATCGCGTGTGACAACAATGGTTTCGCGGCCGGGCAAGGGCTTGCCGATCGAATCCCAGGTCTTGCGGCCCATAATCATCGGGCGCCCCCAGGTCGTTTCGCGAAAGCGCTTGAGATCGCTCGGCAGGCGCCACGGCAGTCCGCCCTTTGCGCCGATCGCGCCATTGCGCGCCGCAGCGACAATCAGAACGATTTTTTCCACAACGACTCCATGTTTACGACATCCCGAGAATCGCCCTAGTCTCTTTGTGTCGTCAACCAGCCGAAAGGAGGTGATCCAGTGTCTCATTGTCATCAGCCAAGGTCTGCGCTGCGGGCTTGTTGCGCCTGGACTCCTCGTAGAACGTTCGGGGCCGCTTAAGCCGCCGCTGTAGCCGGCAAAGACAATGCCGGGCCGTCTCGCAAGAGACGGCCCGTTTCTTTTGATATTTCCCGTCTCGCAAGAGACGGCTCGTTTCTTTTGATATTTCCCGTCTCGCAAGAGACGGCTCGTTTCTTTTAACGCTTTCCGTCTCGCAAGAGCGGCGTTGCGCCGGAAATCATCGCCGCCCGCGTTCGCGAAAAATGCGCGTCAGCGCGAGATCGAGCGCCGACAGGAAGGCCGAGCGATCGCGCGGCCCGAAGGGCGGCGGCCCGGATGTCGTTTCGCCGGCCGAACGCAGATCGGTCATGAGGTTGCGCGTCGCCAGCGCCGAACCGATGTTTTGCGGCGTCCACTCCTGCCCTTTCGGCGAGAGAGTGCGCGCGCCCTTCTTCACGCATCTGTCGGCCAGCGGCAGGTCGGCGGTGACGACAACGCAACCGGGGCCTGCGCGCTCTGCGATCCAGTCGTCTGCGACATCGGGGCCTGCGGCCACGATCACGCGCTCGATGAAGTCGGCGCCGGGAATGCGCATGAAGGAATTGGAGACGACGAAGACGCGCGCGCCGCGCCGCCCGGCCACCTTGTAAACCTCATCCTTGACCGGACAGGCGTCGGCGTCGACGAATATCGGAACCGCCTCGTCAGACAGCGACATCGGCCTTGATCGCCGGCCATGTCTCGTAATTTTCGATGGCTATGTCGTCGTACACGAAATCGAAGATCGAACCGACGGGACGATTGAAACGCAGCTTCGGCAGCGGCTTCGGCGTGCGCGTCAACTGCAATTGCGCTTGTTCGACGTGATTGTCGTAGAGATGCGCATCGCCGAAGGAATGCACGAAATCGCCCGCCTCGCAGCCCGTGACTTCGGCGACCATCGCCAGCAGCAGCGCATAACTGGCGATGTTGAAAGGCACGCCGAGAAAAATGTCGGCCGAGCGTTGATAGAGTAGCAGCGACAGACGCCTGCGTCCCGCCGTCTCCGCGACATGGAATTGAAACAGGCAATGGCACGGCGCCAGCGCCATGGCCGGCAGATCGGCCGGGTTCCATGCGCTCACGACAAGGCGGCGGGAAAAGGGATTGCGTTTGATTTCCTCGACCACGTCGCCGATCTGGTCGATCATGCGGCCGTCGGGAGCCGCCCACGAGCGCCATTGCTTGCCGTAGACCGGCCCGAGATCGCCGTTTGAATCGGCCCATTCGTCCCAGATCGTCACCTTGTTGTCGGTGAGATACTTGATGTTAGTGTCGCCCTTCAGAAACCACAGAAGCTCATGCACGATCGCGCGCAGGAAAAGCTTCTTGGTAGTGACCAGCGGAAAGCCATCCGCCAGATCGAAGCGCATCTGATGGCCGAATATGGAGCGCGTGCCCGTGCCGGTGCGGTCGGACTTGGCCACACCGTCGTGCAGCACATGCGAGAGCAGATCGAGATATTGGCGCATCGGCCCTTTTAGCCCGATTCCGGCGCCTAGAGCACGTCACATTTAGCCGGCCTGTGGACAGCTCAACCCGCCGCAATCGTCTCCAGCCGGGGAATGTCGAGCAGGCGTACGCCGTCCGGCACCACCAGCAGCGATTTTTCGCGCGCGAGCTTGGAAATGGTGCGGCTGACCGTCTCGATCGACAGGCCGAGAAAATCGGCGATGTCCTGCCGGGTCATCGGCAGCGGCACGGTCACGGAATTGTTATTGAGATAGGCCCATCTCTTGCGCAGGCCGATCAGAAAGCAGACCACCCGTTCTTCCGCCGTACGCCGCCCGATCAGGATCATCTGCTCCTGCGCCAGGCTCAATTCGTGATTGGCGAGATCGTAGAGCCGCCGCAGCAATTGCGGATGCCGGTTGACGAAATCCGAGAAGGCCGCGCGGTCGAACCGGCAGGCGACCACCGAGGTGAGCGCCTCCGCGCCGTAAACCGTGCGCTCCGACAGCGACAGGCCGAGAAAGTCGCCTGGAATCGCAAAGCCCACTACCTGCCTGCGCCCGTCGGGCAAAAGCCGGTACAGCCGCACAGAACCGGAGGAAATATTGAATACCGAATGCGCATCGTCATCCTGCGCGAACAATTGCTGGCGCTGCACATAGCAGCACGAGCGCGCCAGACGCTCCAATTGCCGCAGTTCGCCGTCCTCCAGCGCGCCGCACGGGGAAAGCGGCCGGATATTGCAGAACGCGCAATGCACGTCGCCAGCCGGCTGGCTGACGTTGTGAGGGCCCTGGTTCATGCACGAATGGCCGGACATGTCCCGTCCGGCCTCATTCGCAGACGAACCCGGCGACGCTGACGTAGTATTGCGGGTCATTAGACGAAATCTAACACGATCCGGCAGGGATAAAACCGCCTCGTCGCGTCCTTCTGGATAATCAAGATTTTTTATAAATGACAGACAAATTTCCGATGGGGCGGTCTGGCGATTACTTGTCCCCACGCCCTTTCACGATCGCCCCGTTGGAGCTATATGTAAAGCGCCTTCGCAAGAAGGCTATGGCGATAAACAGGCTTCGGAATAAACCATCCGGACCCGGGGGCGGTACCCGGCGCCTCCACCCCAGCCCACGAGGCGCAAGCGCATAAAGCGCGGACGCAGTCTGGGTTGCGGCGGGGGCGAAACAGGATCGACGGGGGCGTAAAGGAAGATCTTTTGCTCGGCATGATACCGCCGTTATCGGGTCAAACCTATAGTTGCCAACGACAACTATGCTCCGGTGGCCGTCGCCGCGTAATGCGGTGAAGGTACTGGGAATCAAGCCCTAGGGGGTTAGCACCTTCTAGGCGGGGCCCGGAGGCGCCTGGCAACAGAAGCCTCCACTTAAATTCTTGGCGCCTGGCGACAGAAGCCTCCACTTGAATTCTTGACGCCTGACGACAGAAAGCCTCCACTTTCTCTCGGCACCTGTTCCGGTATAGCGTGCGCGTCGCGAGAACCTGACGAATCGGGAAAATCGCTCCGTTATCGATTCAGACGCAAACCGAAAGCCAACGCCCAGCCATGGCGACCGACCACATCCGATATGACCTGCTGGTGCAGGACGCCTTCCGCGGCATTTTCCGCAAGGTGCTGATCGACGCCGCCCAGCATGGCCTGCCGGGCGAGCATCATTTTTACATCACCTTCAAGACCGGCGCGCCTGGGGTCGGCATGTCGGATCGCCTGCGCGCCGAATATCCCGAGCAGATGACCATCATCCTCCAGCATCAGTTCTGGGATCTGCGGGTGCACGATCAGGGGTTCGAGGTTGGCCTCTCCTTCCGCCGCGTACCGGAGAAACTGGAAATTCCCTTCACCGCCGTCACCGGCTTCTTCGACCCTTCCGTGAATTTCGGCGCTGAATTCACCGCCGAGGAAGGCCTGGCTGCGGACGGCGACGCCAAGGACGACGACACGAAGAACGACGCCCGGAGCGAGACGGCGCCCGCGCTGGCCGTAATCCCGGCCGATGACGTTCAGGCGGAGAAATCCACAGAAAAGCCGGCGGAGAAGAAGCACGCGGCGGCGCCCGAAAAAGCGCCCGCTTCTGCGGCGCGTCCCACGCGTGGCAGCGCCTCGGAGCCGGCCGTCGAACCGCCGGCCGAGACGCCCGAGGATTCGCCGAAGGTCGTCTCCATCGACGCCTTTCGCAAGAAGAACACCTGAGCAGGACGGCCCGCGATGGCCGAGATCGTCAATCTCCGGCGCGCCCGCAAGGATCGCGCGAAAAAAGCGGCCGAAGCCAAAGCCGACGACAATCGCCGCGCTTTCGGCCGCACACGCGCCGAGAAGCAGGAAACCCTGGCCTTGCGCGCGCTCGAAGCCCGCCGTCTCGACGGGCACAGGCTGGAGGCAGACAAGCAGGATGCAGGCGCGTCCGGCGAGCCCCCGTCAGACCGCAAAAAATGACCGGGACCGCCTCAGGCCGCGTGATCAAGCGCTCGCTGACCATCGCCGGTCACCGCACCAGCATTTCGCTGGAAGAGATTTTCTGGGCGGACCTGCGCGAAATCGCGCGGCGCCGGGCGCTGTCGGTCGCAGCGCTGGTCGCCGAAATCGACGCTGCGCGGGGCGAGGCCAACCTGTCTTCCGCCCTGCGCGTATTCGTGCTGCAACAGGCCAAGCTGCGGCAGTTTTGATTTATTTGCCGGAAAATTTCGGATCGCGCTTTTCCAGAAAGGCGCGCACGCCCTCTTTCATATCGTCCGAACGAAACAACGGCAGCAATTGCAGATAGACGTGATGGACATGGTCCTTGAACGTCTCGTTCATTCCCATGCGCATCATGCGTTTGGCGGCCTGCACGGCCAGCGGCGCATTGGCGGCGATCTCGCGGGCAAGCTGGCGCGCACGTCCCATCAGATCGGCGTCCGCGACCACTTCGTTGGCAAGCCCCCATTCCAGACTTTCGCGCGCAGACAGCGTGCGCCCCGTGAAGATGAGTTCGGAGGCCTTGGCCCAGCCGATCATGCGCGGCAGGAACCATGTGCCGCCCGATTCCGGCAGCACGCCGCGCTTGACGAAAGCCGCCGCCAGCTTGGCGCTCTCGGCCATGATGCGAATGTCGCAGCCAAGGGCCGTGTCCATGCCATAGCCCGCCGCACCGCCGTTGACCGCACAGATCGTCGGCTTGTCCATCTCGAACAGGACGGTCGGCGGCGTATTGCGCAGGTCGAGATTGGACGGGCTCGACGCCGAGGAAATGCCGTTGTCGTCGCGCTCCTGCCGCAGATCGAGGCCTGCGCAGAAGGCCCGGCCCACGCCCGTGATAATGACGCAGCGGATTACGGGATCTTCGTTCGCCTTGACGAGCAGCCGCGTGAGTTCGCCGAGCATCGGCCCGGAAATCGTATTCATCCGCTCCGGCGCATTCAGCGTGATGAGCGCGATATTGCCGTCCTCGACCTCATAGAGAACTTCGTTATGCCCGTCGCCATGCGTCGTCGTCACATTGGTCATGCTCTACCCCGTTGTCGCACCGTTGATTTACGTCTTCTGCGCCGCAGCGGCCGCATTCCCCGCAGCCCCCGTCTCGTAAGTCAGGCCAAGCGCGGCGCAGATCGGCGCGGACGCCTTGCCCGGATGGCGCGGCCAGCAGTTTTTGCCATAGAAGTCGATGAGAATGGCGAGATCGTTCTCGTAATTGTCGCTCGGCGTCACGGGCGGGCCGAATGTGACGATCTTCTTCTTGTAATCGATGGCTGCCGGCAGAATCGGAGCCTCGGCGTTGGCGGCGATCAGCCAATAGCCGCGCTTCCATTCGGGCGCGCGCGTGCGGGTGCCCTCGGGCGCGATCAGCAGCAGCAGCCGCTCGGCGCGCTTGAACGCCATGATGCTCTGCGTGACGATCCCGCCCCCCTTCGCGCGGTCGATCGGGATCGCGCCGAACCAGCGCAATATCGGCCCCATCACCCCGCGAAACGCGCTTTGCTTGATTATCGTGCCGGAGCGCAGACCGATGGCCGTCAGAACGCCAATGGCCACGACGCCATCCATATTGCTGGTATGGGGCGCGCCGATGAGCACCATTTTCGGCAGATTGGGAATCGAGCCTTCCAGCCGCCATCCGCCAAGCCTGAGACAGGCGCGCGCTATGCTGCGCGAAACGAAATTGCCACGCCGGGCGACCTGATCGCCGATCGGTAAATCGAACCCCGATGAATTGGCCACAAAATCTCCGATCACGCCTTTTGAATGCGGAAACCTGCGTCCACTAGCACAGTTTCGCCCGTTGTCTTGGGAAATGCAGTACACAAGGCGAAAATCGTCTCCGCGACATCGGCCGGCGCAATGGTCGCATTGAGGGCGGCTGTGTCGCGGTACATGTTTCCCATGGCTTCGTAGGCTTGCGCGCCATAGCCGTTTTTCAGCCAGTCGGATTCGATCATGCCGGGCCCCACGCCATTGACGCGGATTTCGGGGCCGAGCGCGCGTGCCAGCGCCATGGTCAGCGTGTTGAGCGCGCCCTTGGAGGCCATGTAGGCGATCGACGAGCCGCGCGCCATGACGGCGGCGATCGACGACACGTTGACGATGGAAGCCCCGGCCTGCTGGCGCAACAGCGGCGCAAAGGCGCGCGCCATCTGGAAGGCGCCGATCACGTTGACCGCATAGATCGCCTGGAAATCCTCCGCCGAAAGACCGTCGAGGTCGCGTTGCCCGACGAATTTCGTGCGTCCCGCATTGTTGACGAGATGGCGCGCGCCGCCCCAGCGCTTCTCCACCCTCTCCGCCATCATCCGGCAATCGGCGTCCGAGGAGACGTCGGCCTTGATGGTTTCCACTTCGGCGCCGGTTTGCCGGCAGGCGGTGGCGATCTTCAGGGCGGGCTCGGGATCGCGCGAATAATTGATGACGACGTTGTATCCGCTTTCGGCGAATTTGATCGCGGTGGCTGCGCCGATGCCGGCGGACGAACCCGTGACGATGGCGACGGGCCTGGTGGATGCGCTCATATCGGACGTTTCCTCTGAATGTTCACGAACATACTGGGGCGCCATCCGACGATGCGACAAGCGCAATTGCAGCTTGGCTAGGCGACGTTGGCGTCTCCCCGGCCCTTCGCCGGGGCGCGCCCGACCGGCGCTCCCGATCGTCGAAAACCCTGAAAAAACAAAGTCCGGATAAAACAAAGCCCGGTTCTCGCGAACCGGGCTTTTGTCCATCAACGTCGTTTGAGAGACGTTTGGTGCGGTCGAGAGGACTCGAACCTCCACTCCGGTTAAAGAACTAGCACCTCAAGCTAGCGCGTCTACCAATTCCGCCACGACCGCGTTCCCGCTCGGCGCACAGCGCTTTGCTTCGGGCAGGCGTCGTCTATCAAACGCCCAAGGCACTGACAAGACCCGAAACCCGCGCTATTGCAGTCTTGTGACGCAACAATTCTCCCGCAACGCGCTCGAAACGCAATTTTACGCCCGTTCAGGCGAACCGCCCGTCGAATGGGCGGTCGCCGATGCGCCCGTGCCTTATGCGCTGGCGCTCGCCGAAATGGAGTCGCGCGCCGCCGCCATCGCGCGCGGCGAGGCGGCCGAGCGCGTCTGGCTGATCGAGCACCCCGCGCTCTATACGGCCGGCACATCCGCAAAACCCGGCGATCTGCTCGATGCGCGCTTTCCGGTGTTCCAGACCGGGCGCGGCGGCCAGTTCACCTATCACGGGCCAGGACAGCGCATCGCCTATGTCATGCTGGACCTGAGGCGCCGCCGCCAGGACGTGCGCGCCTTCGTGGCCGCGCTGGAGGCCTGGGTCATCGCCACGCTCGCCGCCTTCAACGTCAGGGGCGAACGCCGCGAGGACCGCGTCGGCGTCTGGACGCGCCGCCCCGACAAGCCCCCCGGCCCCGCCGGCGAAGTCGCCGAAGACAAGATCGCCGCCATCGGCATCCGCGTGCGCCAATGGGTGACGTTCCACGGCCTCTCCATCAACGTCGACCCCGATCTCTCGCATTTTTCCGGCATCACGCCCTGCGGCGTGCGCGAAACCCATTACGGCGTCACCAGCCTCGCCGATCTCGGCCTGCCAGTGGCCATGCACGATGTCGATATGGCGATGCGCCGCGCTTTCGAGGAAATTTTCGGGCCGACCGTCGCGGCCTGAATCTCATGCCGACTTGCGCACGCCGAACGCTTTGCGCGCTGCGCCCGACGCAACGGCGTTGGGGCGCGGTATCTGCATACCGCGCGCAGCGCGCGCCTGCGCCGCCAGCGCGCGGACGATCAGCGCGTCGGCGTCGAGGCTGGGAGCGGTCTCGACGGCGCCCGCGCCGCGCCGGCCCGGCGTATGATTGTAAACATTGCCTCCGGCGTTCGATTTCGGGATCCACAGCAGCGAGGTCCGCAGCAGCGCCGACGCCTCCAGCCCTGCAAGGACGACCGCCAGCGGGCCGCTCTTGTCGGCGGCCGGTCCGAGAATTTCGCCGACATGCTGTCCCAGCAGCGCCAGCATATCGGGCGACAGGGTCGCAAGCACGGCTGCGCCTGCGATACAGCCGAGGCCCGACATAACGACCCATCTGGCGCTGAAGCCGATATCGTGCAGCCGTTTGGCGTCGAGCGCGGCCTGCACGATCAATTGCAGGATCAGCACGCCGACCAGGAGGCGATGCAGTTCGTCGGGCGCGAGTTCGAGCGCGGCAACCAGCAGGGCCAGCACCAGCACGGCGAGGCGATACGGGCCGCGTGCGATGCGACCTCGCCAATCGAAAAGGAACCAGAAAAAATGCCTGAGCATCGCACCCTCGACGCAGGAACCGCATTTTGCGCGCCGGATGATCAACAACAGGTAAAGGTTCAGCCCTCACGCCGAATCTCGAATGGCTCCGGCAGCGGCGAGGCCGCCACATCGGCGATTTCGACGCCATCGACGCGCCCGCCCGCAGGCCCGCGCCGGCAGGCCGCAATCAGCGCCTCGACACTGTCCGCAGGCCCCGATATCCCGGCCTCCACGCGCCCGTCGCGCAGATTGCGCACGAAGCCCGCAAGCCCGAGCGCGCGTGCTTCCTGCGCGACGAAATAGCGAAATCCCACGCCCTGCACACGCCCGCTGACGAAGATGCGGATGGCGCGCATGTCACACCGCGATATTGTCGATGAGCCGCGTCTGCCCGAGGCGGGCTGCGGCCAGAAGCCGGATCGGCCCCTCGATGCGACGCGCGATGCGCTCGAGCGTTTCGGCGTGGCGCGCCTCTATGTAATCGATGGCGAAACCCGCCTCGACCAGCATTTCGCGCGCCTCGGTCATTTCGCGCCCGATGACTTCGCCCTCGCGGATTTTGGCGGCCGCATAGCTGAGCGCGCGATGCATGGCCGGCGCGCGCGCGCGCTCGTCCTGCGACAGATAGACATTACGCGAGGACATGGCGAGCCCGTCGGCTTCGCGCATGGTTGTCGTCCCCACAATCTCGGCGGCGATGTCGAGATCGCGCGCCATGCGCGCGATGACGCGCAATTGCTGGTAGTCCTTCTCGCCGAATATGGCGCAATCGGCCTGCGCCTGATTGAGCAGTTTCGCACCGATCGTCGCCACACCGGCAAAATGCGTCGGCCTGAAACGGTCTTCGAGCTCGGCCTTCGCCGGCCCGCTCAACACGACCGTCGTTGCAAATCCATCCGGATACATTTGCCCGACATCGGGCACGAAACAGGCGTCGCAATTGACCGCCGCCAGCTTCTCGACATCGGCGGCCAGAGTGCGCGGATATTTGGAAAAATCCTCGGATGGCGCAAATTGCGTGGGATTGACGAAAACGCTCGCAATCACCCTGTCGGCGCGGCGAAACCCTTCCTCGACAAGCGAGATATGGCCGGCATGCAGCGCGCCCATGGTCGGAACGAGCGCAACGCGCTCGCCCGAGGAACGCCAGGCCGCGACCAGCGCGCGCAGACTGGCGACATCGTGCAGAACGAGCGGCGAGGACGGATGGCTTTTGGCGCTCAACGCAAACTCCTCAAGACAATCGCTTCAAATTTCGGACGGCGTCCATTTGATCGCGCGCCGCTGCGGCGCAGCAACGAGGCCTCCTGATAGCAGGCTGCGGAGAAAATCGACATAGGGCGCCGGAAGACCTGCATCCTGCGCCGCCGCAATCACGCCCTGCATATAAGCTGGGTTTTTCGCAAGACCGGATGCGGCGGGCGCCGCCCCGATATAGACGAGCGCGCGCACGGGAGAACCGTCCTCGCGCAACACGGGCTGGATCGCCTTGCAATAGAGGCCGCGCGCAACGCCTTCGTAGCGGTCGAGCGCCGGCGTATCCGACAGCGCGAGATCGTAGAGCACGCCATGCGTCTGGCTGGCGGGATCGCGCACGAGCGTGGCGTAGCCATCGGCCATCAGGGCGAAGCGGCGCCGCGCGAGCCGCGCGCGTCCCAACGCCCGCGACCCGGGACAGCGTGCGCGCATTGCGGCGGCGTCCATATTGGCGCCATAGGCGAAATAGAACGGCATGGCGCCGCTCCTTCAAACCGGCGTGAGACGCGCCTCAGGCAAATTCCATGATCACCGCATCGACAGCCAGCGAATCGCCTTCCTTGGCCTTGATCGCCTTGACGGTCCCGTCGCGCTCGGCGCGCAGCACGTTTTCCATCTTCATGGCCTCGACCATGCAGAGCGGCTCGCCGGCTTTGATCTCCTGGGCGTCCTTCACGTAGATCGCCTTGACGAGACCGGGCATCGGGCACAGCAGGAATTTCGAGGTGTCGGCGACCTTCTTTTCCGGCATGAGCGCGGCAAGCCGCGCCTCTGCGCGCGTATAAACCCAGGCGTCGACCGACACGCCGCGATGGGCGATGGAATAGCCGTTGAGGATCGGGCGCACCTGCACCGCGGTCAATTCGTCGTTGACCGTGCCGTTCCACACGGGCTCGCCGGGAACCCAGTCGGATTCCAGCCTGTAGGCGTCGCCGTCCGCAAAGCGCGCCAATATGGCCTCGTCGCCCGTGTCGATCGCCAGTTCGTAATCCTGCGCGCCGAGCTTGACCGTGCGCTCCCGCAGAAACTCGACGGGGCGCTGCGTGCGCATCTGGCCGGAAATCTGGCGCTTGCGTTCATTGGCCACATGGTCGATCGCCGCCGCCACCGCCGCCATGATCTGCGCGGTCTCGCCGGAAGCAACCAGCGGCGCGAAGCCGTCGGGATATTCTTCCGCGATGAAGCCGGTCGACAGCGCGCCCTCGCGCCAGCGCTTGTGCTGCATCAGCGAGGCCAGGAAGGGAATGTTGTGGCGAATGCCGTCGATGTAAAAGGCGTCGAGCGCGCGCGTCTGCGCCTCGATGGCGGCGAGGCGGTCGCCGGCATGCGTCACGAGTTTGGCGATCATCGGATCGTAATAGATCGAGATTTCGCCGCCTTCGTAGACGCCGGTGTCGTTGCGCAAGGTCGCGCCGCCGTCGCTGCCCTCCTGCGGCGGGCGGTATTTCACCAGACGCCCGGTGGACGGCAGGAAATTGCGCGTGGGGTCTTCGGCGTAGATGCGGCTTTCCACCGCCCAGCCCTTGAGTTTCACGTCGCCCTGCTTGATCGCCAGCTTTTCGCCGGCCGCAACCCGGATCATCTGTTCGACGAGATCGACGCCCGTGACGAGTTCGGTCACGGGATGCTCGACCTGAAGGCGCGTGTTCATCTCGAGGAAGTAGAAGCTGCGATCCTGGCCCGCCACGAATTCCACGGTGCCGGCGGAATCGTAGTCGACCGCCTTGGCCAGCGCCACCGCCTGCTCGCCCATCTTGCGGCGGGTCTCCTCGTCGAGCAGCGGCGACGGCGCTTCCTCGATCACCTTCTGGTTGCGGCGCTGGATCGAGCACTCGCGTTCGCCGAGATAGATGACATTGCCGTGCTTGTCGCCGAGCACCTGAATTTCGATGTGGCGCGGATTGACGATGAATTTCTCGACGAACACGCGGTCGTCGCCGAACGAGGACTTGGCCTCCGATTTGGCGCGCGTGAAACCTTCGGCCACTTCATCGCGGCTGTAGGCGATGCGCATGCCCTTGCCGCCGCCGCCCGCCGACGCCTTGAGCATGACGGGATAGCCGATTTCGTCGGCGATCTTCACGGCGTGCTCGGCGTTCTCGATCACGCCCAGAAACCCCGGCACGGTGGAGACCTTCGCGGCGTTGGCGAATTTCTTGGATTCGATCTTGTCGCCCATCGCCTCGATGGCGCGCTGGTTGGGACCGATGAAGACGAGGCCATTGTCGGCGAGCGCCTTGGCGAAGGCCGCCCGCTCGGACAGAAAGCCATAGCCCGGATGCACGGCTTCCGCGCCGGTTTTCTTGCAGGCGTC
>JBKDZW010000092.1:0-3855 GCA_047971685.1 Rhodoblastus sp. | reverse complement strand
TCCTGCGACCATGCGCGCGCTTCTCCTGCAATATGTGCACGACGCCAACGCCCTTGCCCGGCGGCCGGAATTCTACAATTCGCTGACCACCAATTGCACGACGACCGTGGCCGGTCTCGTCAAGGCCATCGGCAAGCCGGCGCCGCTCGACTGGCGTCTTCTCGTCAACGGCTATCTGCCCGGCTATCTCTACGAGAACAATGTTCTGGCCACGCGCGTCCCGCTTGCCGAATTGCAGCGTCTCTCGCATATCGGGGGCGTTGCGAAAACCGCCGATGCGGCGGATTTCTCGCAACGTATCCGCGAGGGCGCGCCGGCGCCGTAGGGCGCGCCGGTCCGCTGCAAGCCGCGCCGGATCGTATTGCCGCTGGACCTCGATGCGTCCATGATCGGTCCTGCGCGGGAAAATCGCGCCGGGACAGGAGGATGCGATGAGCGCGGAACAGAAGATACATAGCCTCGGGCTGCAATTGCCGCCCCCGGCGCAGCCCGCCGGCAATTACGTTCCCTACAAGCGCACGGGCAATCTTCTGTTGTTGTCGGGCGTGGGACCGCACCGGGCGGACGGAACTTTCATGACCGGCGTCGTCGGCGGCGACCTCTCCGTGGAGGAAGGCTATAACGCTGCGCGCCAATGCGGGCTCGTGCTCCTTGCCAATATGCGGGCCGCGCTCGGTTCGCTCGATGCAGTCGCCCAGGTCGTCAAGGTGCTCGGCATGGTCCGTTGCGCGCAGGATTTCGGCAAGCAGCCGGAAGTCATCAACGGCTGCACCGATCTGTTCGTCGAGATTTTCGGCAATGCGGGGCGGCCTTCGCGCTCGGCGGTCGGCATGATCTCGCTGCCGCGCGGCATCGCCGTCGAGGTCGAGGCCATGGTGGAAATCAGGGCGTGAGACGGTTTGGTTTGCTTTTCGTTCTGGCTGCCGCGCTCGTTTTCGGCGCGGCGGCGCCGGCGTTGAGCTGGAGCAATCATGCGCTTCTGACCTATTGGGCTTTCAAGGGATCGCCCGATATCGAGAAAGCAGGCGATGTCGAAGTCGAGAGCTTCGACGATTTTCTGCGCGCCAACGAACAGGCGATCGCCGATACGCTCGATAACGTCGAGGTCTGGGCCGGCCAGAACATTGCAAAATATCCGGCGCGCCCGGCCGAACTCGCCTTTCGCGCCGATCCATCGCGCGATCCGGCGGCGCGGCGCAAGGCGTTCACGGACGCCATGCGGATTGCCGGCGACACGCGCTTTGCGCTCTTTTCGCAGGCCCTGCCGGGATTTCCGCACGATGGCGCCCGCGCCATGCGGTTCGGCGAGGTCAGCACATTGCGCGAGCCCGCCTTTTCTATGATGCGCTTCTATCGGCTGGAGGCGGGAGAAAAAGTGTCGCCGCTCACGGTTCTGGCCTCGAGCGCCGACGAGCCCGATTTCGGCGTCGACATCAATTGCTGGGACGACAGCCCGTCATCCTGGGGGCCGCGTTACAAATTCGGCAAGCTGCCCTTTGGCAATCCCGCGCTCGATTTTTCGACGCAGGCGCCGTTCCACATGGGTTTCTATCACCAGAGCGCGCTGATCTATCTGGCCGCGCCCTTCGTTTCGCGCACCTTTCCCATTCTGCGCGTCCAGCAATTCCTGAGCCTGGCGCGCCTCGCCTTCCGCACCAACCATGATTACTGGGGCTGGCGCTTCACCGGCATGGCCATGCACTACGTCCAGGATCTCACGCAGCCCTATCACGCAAGTCTTCTGCCCGGCGTGTCGACCTTGCGCATGATCGCCGCCAACACGGTCGCGATGATCGGCTGGACGGGGCCGAAGAATGCGATGGTCGTGCTTGCCTCCAACCGCCATCTGGCGTTCGAGCGCTACGAGGCGCTTCTGATCCATCGCGACACCGCTGCAACCGGTCCGGCGGCCAAGCCGACGCGATTGATCGCCGCCTTGCAGGCGCGCGGGCGCGACAAGGCCTATCCGCCCTGGTCGGACGCCTATCTGCGCGACGTGACGACGGCGGAGGCCTTCGATTTCGGCGAAAGATTGAGCGCGGCCCTGCTTGCGGCCTTTCCCGCGAAATTCGTTTCCGATCCCGGTTACGATTTCGGCGCCTCGGGGGGCAGCTGCGAATTGATCGCCGAAATCGCAAAGCGCGCGCCGGCCGAACGTTCAGCGATCGACGGGGCGGTCGACGAACTCATGATCCATCTGGGCGCGCACAGCCGCAATATGGCGCGGGCGGTTCGGGGAGCGCCGGCGGACGGCGGGAAATGAGGGGCTCCCCGTTATGACGGCAGGTCGATGTTTCGAGGGTCGCGATCACAGCAATCTTGTTCTGATCGTGCCCTCGATCCGGCCCATTTCGGCATAGACCTGCGCGCGTTCGGCGCTGGCGCCGTCGGCGTCGGTCACGACATAGCCGATGTCGGCGTCGGTCTGGAGATATTGCGCGGCGATGTTGAGGCGGCGGCCGGCGAAAATCTGGTTGAGGCTTGTCAGCACGCCCGGCGTGTTGCGGTGGATATGGACGAAGCGCGCGCCGCCGACATGCGGCGGCAATTGCACCTGCGGAAAGCCGACCGAGCCGAAGGTCGCTCCGGTCTCGACGTAATCGGCGAGCTTTCGCGCGACTTCGGCGCCGATGCGCTCCTGCGCTTCTTCGGTCGAGCCGCCGATATGCGGGGTCAGAATGACGTTGTTCAGGCCTTGCAGGGGCGAGACGAATTTCTCCTTGTTGGAGCCGGGCTCGACGGGAAAAACGTCGATGGCCGCGCCGCGCAGGTGGCCGTTTTTTAACGTTTCGGCCAGAGCCTCGATATCGACGACGCCGCCGCGCGCATTGTTGATGAGATAGGCGCCCTTTTTCATCGCGCGCAATTCTTCCGCGCGGATCATGTTGCGCGTCACGGGCGTATCCGGCACATGCAGCGAAACGATATCGGATAGCGCCAGCAATTCGCCCAGGGTGTCGGTGGGCTCGACATTGCCGCGGCGCAGCTTGTCGGTCATGTCGAAGAAGATCACGCGCATGCCCATGGCTTCGGCAAGGCCTGCAAGCTGACTGCCGATATTGCCGTAGCCGACGATGCCGAGCGTCTTGCCGCGCACCTCGAACGCGCCATCGGCGGATTTGTCCCAGAGGCCGGCGTGGGCGCCGTTCGATTTGGGAAAAATATTGCGCAGGAGCATGACGATCTCGCCGATGACGAGTTCGGCGACCGAGCGCGTATTGGAGAAAGGCGCATTGAACACGGGAACGCCGCGCCTGCGGGCGGCGGGAATATCTACCTGATTGGTGCCGACGCTGAAGCAGCCGATGGTGACGAGGTTCGGCGCGGCGGCAAGCGCTTCGGCGGTGATTTTCGTGCGCGACCTGATGCCCAGAACATGCGTGTCGGCCACCGCTTTGCGCAATTCCTCGCCGTCGAGCGCCTTGGGCAGGCGTTCGACATGGCGAAAGCCGGCCGAGGCAAAGAGATCGAGAGCGGAATCGTTGACGCCTTCGAGCAGCAATACGCGAAGGTCTTTGCGGTCGAGCGTAAGGGCGTCGATCATTGAGGCTCTCCGGATGGTTCGATTGATGCGGGGCGTCAGGCCGCGTTGCGGCGCGCGCGGAACAGGCGGCGCCACCAGGGCGGGTCGAAAATGTTCCGGACGGCCTCCTGCCCGGAGGCGCGGCGCAGTGCGGCCGCCTCCTCGCGGCCGCCGGGAATGAAGGCGTCGAAGGCCGCCCAGAAGTGCGCGCGGATCGCGTCGCTCTCCTGCAATATTTCGTGACGGGCGCCCGACCGCAGGATCATCCGGCCGGCTTTCAGGCGGTTGGCGAAGCGCGCCATGGCGGGGATGGAGACGATCGTGTCGGCTGC
>JBKDZW010000091.1:0-4967 GCA_047971685.1 Rhodoblastus sp. | reverse complement strand
TCGCGCCAGTCGACGACCGTGCCGAAGACATCGTAGAAAAAGGCTTGTGGCGCGTCCATGGCTTTCTCCCGCGACATTGAGGCTTTCTCCCGCGACATCGAGGCTACCTCCTGCGACATCGAGGTTTGCTGCCGCGACATCGAGGCGAATATGCGCTAAACCGGCGCGGGCAGGCAATGCGGAGGGCGTCTTGGACCTCGTTTTCGATCTCGGCAATGTGTTGTTGCGCTGGGATCCGCGCAATCTCTATTCAAAGGTTTTCGCAGACGAGGCGCGGATGGAGCGCTTTCTTGCCGGGGCATGTTCGCTCGCCTGGATTTTATCGATCGACGGCTGCGACGATTTCGCAGAGCCGATTGCGCGGCGCGCGAAGGAGTTTCCGGAGTTTGCGGACGAACTGGCGCTGTTCGACAAGCGCTGGCTGGAAACGCTGGATGGCGCAATCGAAGAAAATCTTGCCGTCATGCGGGCCTTGAAAGCGCGGGGGCGGCCGGTCTACGGCCTCACCAATTTTCCCGCGCAGAAGTTCGAGGCCTCGCGCACATTGTATCCGTTTCTGGACGAGTTCGACGCCATCGTCGTGTCGGGCCGCGAGGGCGTGACCAAGCCCGATCCGCGTATCTACGAAATATTGTTTTCACGCGCAGGCCGCGCGCCGCAGGAACTTTTGTTCATCGACGATGTGGCGCGCAACATCGCCGCCGCCGAAAAGCTCGGCATGGCGGGCATTGTCTATGGTCCGCAGGTCGATCTGGCGGCGGAATTGCGGGCGCGCGGGATTTTGTAAGGCCCCGCCATTGGCGGCGTATGTCGGCGTCCCCTGCGATGACGGGTCAGTCCACGATTCCCGTCGGCAGGCCGTCCATGCTTTTCGTATTATATTCGCGCCAATAATTCTCGATGCCCGAGGCGCCCTTGCCGGCCGCCCAATTGTCGAGCGCGGCGCGCTCCTGCCTGAAATCGTAGGCCGGAACGCCATAGCCGCAGGAGGTTTTTACGAGGTCGATCTTCAGACGCACGATCTGACGTCCGCCGAGCGGCAGGACATTGCCGAATTCCTGCGCGAGCATTTCTGCGAAAGCCGCGCTGCGGCGATGCAGGATTTCGCCGCGCCCGTAGAGGCGCAGGATATTCGGCGGCCCCTCGAAGGCGCAGAACATGATGGTGAGGCGGCCGTCCGCCTGTAGATGGGCCGCAGTTTCCGCGCCGGAGCCGGTCAGGTCGAGCCAGCAGATTTCATTGTCGCTGAGAATGCGGAATTCGCGCATGCCGCGCGGCGAGACGTTCACGCGCGCGCCGGCTGCGGCGCTGGCGGCGAAAAAGATGCGCTGACGCGCGATGAAGTCGCGCAATTGAGGCGTGAGCCCCGGATATTCCCTGGCCATGCAGGCTCCGTTCGAGACGATGCGCAGCGCGCAGGATAGGCCGGGAGCCCGGAAAAATCATGACGCATTTTCCGCCGATGGGGCGCCTGGCACGCCTCGTGCGCTTACGCTACGGCTGCGAGGCGGCAGGCCTGGTCTATGGCGCGCTTGGCGTCGAGTTCGGCGGCCTCGTATGCGCCGCCGATGAGTGTCGCCTTGACGCCGGCGCGTTCGAGATCGTCGAAAAGCTTGCGTTGCGAGGTCTGGCCCGCGCAAACAATGATCGTGTCGACATCGAACAGGCGCGGCTCGCCGTTGACGCGCGTATGCAGGCCCGCATCGTCTATCTTCAGATATTCGACGCCTGCGACCATGTTGACGGCGCGCCGTTGCAGGGAGAGGCGATGCGTCCAGCCGGTGGTGCGGCCGAGCGAGCGGCCCAGCGCATCGGACTTGCGCTGCATCAGGAATATTTCACGCCCCGAAGTCTCGACATGCGGCTCGACGCCGGTGACGCCGCCGCGCGGATGGTTCTTGAAATCAATGCCCCATTCGCGCGCGAAAACGTCGATGTCGAGCGCAGCCGACACGCCGGCGTGGCTGACGAGTTCGGCGACGTCGAAGCCGATGCCGCCTGCGCCCATGATGGCGACCTTCCTGCCGATCGGCTTCCTGCCGGCGATGGCGTCCATGTAACCGACGACTTTCGGATGGTCGATGCCGGGCATGTCGGGCGTGCGCGGTTCGATGCCGGTGGCGACGATCACCTCGTCGAAGCCCATGGCCTTCAGGGCGTCGGCATCGACGCGCGTATCGAGGCGCAGGTCGACGTTATGCAGCGCGATCTTGCGGCGGAAATAGCGGATGGTTTCGTTGAATTCCTCCTTGCCGGGAATTTTTCGCGCAAGATTGAACTGGCCGCCGATCTCCGGATTGGCCTCGAACAGCACGACCTTGTGGCCGCGCTCGGCCGCCGTCACCGCATAGGCAAGACCCGCCGGCCCTGCGCCCACGACCGCGATTTTGCGCGGCGCGCCGGTGGGCGGATAATTGATTTCCGTTTCGTGGCAGGCGCGCGGATTGACGAGGCAAGACACCATCTTGCCCGTAAAAGTGTGATCGAGGCAGGCCTGATTGCAGGCGATGCAGGTGTTGATCTCGTCCTCGCGGCCCTCCCAGGCTTTTTGCACGAGTTCGGGGTCGGCAAGCATGGGGCGCGCCATCGAAACGATATCGCCATCGCCTCTTGCCAGAACGTCTTCGGCGACTTGCGGCATGTTGATGCGGTTGGACGTGATCATCGGCACGCCGAGCTCTTTGCGCAAACGTCCCGTCACCTGCGTAAAGGCTGCGCGCGGAACCATGGTGGCGATGGTGGGAACGAGCGCCTCGTGCCAGCAGAAATGCGTGGAAACGACATTCACGCCTTCCGCGACGATGGCCTTGCCGAGCGCGACCACTTCCTCCCAGGCAAGCCCGCCCTGCAACATGTCCATCGCGGAAATGCGGAAGACGATGATGAAGTCGGGGCCGACGGCTTTTCTTACGCGGCGCACGACCTCGACGGCGAAACGCATGCGGTTTTCAAACGAACCGCCCCATTTGTCGGTGCGGCGGTTGGTTTTCTCGACCAGGAAGGTGGAAATGAGATAGCCGGCCGAGCCGATGATCTCGACGCCGTCATAGCCGGCCTCTTTGGCAAGGCGCGCGCAATTGGCGAAATCGCGCAATTGCTTTTCGACGCCTTCCTCGCTCAATGCATTGGGCATGAAGGAGCCGATGCGCGATTTGACGGCCGAGGGCGCCACGCATTGGTCGGTGCGCGCCAGCGGGCCGGAGTGCAGAATCTGCATGCAGATCTTTACGTCCGGGGCGGCTGCGTGAACGGCGTCCGTCACCAGACGATGGTCTGCGACTTCGTGCGGCTCGGAGAGTTTGGAGCCGCGCCCGCCGCCCTCGAAATTCGGCGGAATGCCGCCGGTAATAATCATGCCGACGCCATTCCTTGCGCGCTCAGCGAAGAAGACCGCCTGTCTGGCGAAACCGTTTTCGGCCTCCTCGAGGCCCGTGTGCATGGAGCCCATCAAGGCGCGGTTTTTCAGCTTGGTCACGCCAATGTCGAGCGGGCTGAACAGCGTGGGATAACGGGGATGGGCGGTCATGGCTCCTCCGGCGCAAACGGCAGATATCGGATGATAATTTAATTGATTGATTAATTTCCGAGGCGGGAGATTTTGTCAACGCACAGCCTGGAATGGGAGTAATGCGGGTTACAACAGCCAGGCTATAAGCAGCGGCACGATGAGGGGCGTGACAAGGCCGTTGAGGCCCATGGCGACGCCGGCGAACGCGCCGGCGATCTCGTCGACAGCAAACGCCCGCGCCGTGCCTATGCCGTGCGCGGCAAGGCCAACGGCAAAGCCTCTTGCCGCATAATCCCCGATGCGCAGCAGGTTCATGAGCGGCGTGACGATGACCGCGCCCAATATGCCCGTTGCGATGACGAGGACGGCGGTGAGCGCTGGCACGCCGCCGAGATTTTCCGACACCGCCATGGCGATGCCCGCCGTGACGGATTTCGGCGCGAGCGAAACCAGCACTTCGCGCGGCGCGCCGAGCGCGGCGGCGATTGCGACCGCCGACAGGCTGGCGACAATGGCGCCGGCGACAAGGGCCGCCGCCATCGGCAGAAAATTTGCGCGCACCAGCGCACGATGGCGCACGAGCGGCACGGCGATGGCGACAGTGGCCGGCCCGAGCAGGAAATGTACGAATTGCGCCCCCTCGAAATAGGAGGGGTAGGGCGTTTTTGTCGCAATCAGGATCGCGCCCATAAGGGCGATGGAAATGAGCACGGGATTGACGAGCGGATGTCCCCTGGCGAGGCGCGCCAGATATGCCGCAAACAGCCAGACGATCAAGGTCAGCGTCAGCCACAGCAGGGGCGAGGCCGAGAGATAGACCCAGAGCGCGAAAGGATTGCTCATTCCCGGCCCGTCTCGCCCGAGCTGGCGGCTTTGGCGCCGCCGGCCAGTTTCTTGACCAGCAAGAAGACGTAGACGGTGACGACCAATGTCAGCACGGTCGAGACCACGAGCGCTGTTGCAAGCGCTGCCCCATAGGCGCCGACCACAGGCAATTGCTGCACCACGCCGACGCCAGCCGGCACGAACAGCAGACCGAGCGAACCGAGCAGCGCGCCGGCCGTGCGGCCGAGTTCCGTGTTTTCGATATTTGCGAGATCGGCGCCTGTGCAGCGCGCATGAACGATGAGGCCGATGGCGAGCAAGGCAAGGCCGATGACCGGGCCGGGCGCCGGCAACGCCAGGGCGCGCGCGAGAATCTCGCCGATCAATTGGCAGCCAAGAAGCAGGGCGAGAGCGCGGATCATGTTTTCTTTTCACGCGACATTGAAGATTTGCGCCGCCCGCTGCGCAAAATTTTCACGCAGCGGGATTGTTCGGGCGGAGATCTAGCCTTCCATCTTCTCCCAGAGATGGCGCACGAGCGGCCCGGCGCGCTTTTCGATGGCTTGCGCTGCATCGAGCGCGAGATCCTCGCGGTAGCGCCCGGCGATGAGCTGCACGCCGATGGGCCGGCCCT
>JBKDZW010000090.1:0-4611 GCA_047971685.1 Rhodoblastus sp. | reverse complement strand
TCGGCGACAAATCCTGATGCAGGAATTGCGTCAGAACGTCTCCATCCACGGGCGCAGATCGAAATCATGCGTCCAGGCGGTGCGCGTCTGCGTGTGGATCGCCCAATAAACCTCCGCAATCGCATCCGGATCGAGAATGCCGCCCTGCGCCTTCAGCTTGTAGCGCTCGGGAACATAGTCGCGGATAAAGGCGGTGTCGATTGCGCCGTCGATAATGGAATGGACGACGTGCACGCCCTTGGGGCCGAGTTCGCGCGCCAAGCTCTGCGCCAGCGCGCGCAAGGCGAATTTGGCGCCGGCGAAGGCGGAAAAGCCCGCCCCGCCGCGCATGCTCGCGGTCGCCCCGGTGAAGATGATCGTGCCGCGCCCGCGCTCGACCATCGGGCGCGAAACCTCCCGCCCCATCAAAAACCCGGCGAACGCCGCCATTTCCCAGACCTTGCGATAGACCCGCGAGGTCGTCTCGCCGATCGGAAAGCGCACATTGGCGCCGATGTTGAAGACGGCGGCCTCGATCGGCCCGATATCGCGCTCGATTTCGGCGACAAGCCCAACCATCTGCTCCTCGTCGCGCGCATCGACGCCGAACGGCCGGACCCGATGCCCTTCCGCCTCGATTTCGGCGACCAGCGGCGCCAGTTGCGCGGCATGACGGCGCACAACGCAGGCCAGCAGCCCCTCGCGTGAAAAACGGCGCGCAATCGCGCCGCCCGTCGCATCGCCCGCCCCGATCACCAGAACGGCGCCCTTCGCTTTTTCTTTGCCTGCCATTGCTCGTTCCACCTTTCCATCCATGCCGGGTTCAGCGTAGCATGAGATAGGTGCAATTACAGATATTGGGAGCAGGATTGTGAAACGCGCGGAATTTTTCTTCGATTTCGGTTCGCCCGCCTCCTATCTCGCCCATACGCAGATGGACGGGGTCGCAGCGCGCACGGGCGCGGAAATCGTCTGGCGGCCAATGCTGCTCGGCGGCGTGTTCAAGGCGACCGGCAATATGTCGCCGGCCAGCGTGCCGGCCAAGGGCAAGTGGATGAACGCCGATCTCGCGCGCTTTGCAAAGCGCTACGGCGCGCCGTTCAATCGCAATCCCTTCTTCCCCGTGAACACGCTTGTGATGATGCGCGGCGCGGCGGCGTTCGAGGGAGGTCCGCAATTCCGGCCTTATGTGGACGCCATGTTCAAGGCGATGTGGGTCGATCAGAAGAACATGAACGACATGCCGACAGCCGCCGGCGTATTGAAGGCCGCAGGCTTCGATCCCGCGGATTTCATGAGCAAGGCCGAAGCCCAGACCGCCAAGGACCGGCTGAAGGCGACGACCGAGGAAGCGGTTTCGCGCGGCGTTTTCGGCGCGCCGACCACCTTTGTAGGCGACGAAATGTTCTTCGGCCAGGACCGCCTCGATTTCGTCGAGGAAGCCTTGCGCCCCTGAAACATCACGCGCGCAAAACGCGCGCGCATTGATGTACGCGCATCGGCGCGTTCATATGGCGTTTGCGGCCTGCGGCGCGCCGTCGCGATAATCGGCGAGATTGGCCGGCGCGGCATGTTCGAGGAAGCGTTCGACTTCTTCGCGCGACCCGAAGATCAGCGGCGTATGCACGTGCAGGCTGTCGGGAACGATATCGAGGATCGGCCGGTCGCCGTCGGTCGCCGCCCCGCCCGCCTGCTCGACGAGGAAGGCGATGGGGCTCGCCTCGTAGAGAAAGCGCAGGCGCCCGCGCACCTGGCCGCGCCGTGTGCCGCCGGGATAAAGATAAAGGCCGCCGCGCGTGACAATGCGATAGGCCTCGCCGCACAGCGCGCCAATCCAGCGCGTGTTGAAATCGACGGCGCGAGGCCCGTCCGCGCCGGCGATCAATTCCTCGACATAGGCGCGCACCCCCTCGCTCCAGAAGCGCGCGTTCGAGCCGTTGACGGCGTATTCGCGCGAGCTTGGCGGCGTCGTCACGCCGGAGCGCGCGAGAATGAAGCGCTGCTGCGTGCGGTCCAATGTGAAGATGACGACGCCCTCGCCAAGCGTCAGCATCAAGCTGGTATGGCCGCCGAAAATGAAAAAGCCGGAAGCAAGCTGCGCGCGGCCGGGCTGACGGAAAGTCGCCACCGCCGAATCCAGCGCCGGCAGAATCGAAAAGATCAGGCCGACCGGCGCATTGGCGTCGATATTCGTCGAACCGTCGAGCGGATCGACGGCGACCGCCACAGGCGAGCCAGGCACGACATCGATCGCCGATTCGCTTTCCTCGGAGGCCAGAAAGCGCACCGGCGCATGGCGCATGCGGTCGATGATCGTCTCCTCCGCCAGAATGTCGAGCCTGCGCTGCGCATCGCCGTCGGCGTGATGGGAGATCAGTTCGTGCATGTCGTCGGCGAGCGGTCCGCGCCCGATCGCCTCGCCAAGCGTGAAGGCGGCTTCGGTCAGGCGTCCGATTGTGGCGGCGATTGCGGTCTCGACAGGCCGACCGGCGGCCCAGGCATTGAGATAGGCGTGCAAATTCATGGGGGCGTGCTCCCGTAGGCTCGACAGGCGCTGATACGAACTCCGCCAAAGTGTCGCCGACCTTGCGCCGGCAGAACATTTGAATTATCTGCATAGTATATTCAGTTTTTCTGAAATAGACCAGTATGCGCGGCGTCACGCTCAAACAATTACACGCCCTGCGCGCGGTCGCCGACACGGGCTCGGTCACTGCCGCTGCCCGCGTCCTGTGTGTGACAGCGCCGGCTATTTCCATGCAAATCAGGCAGTTCGAGCAAAATGCCGGATTGCCCCTGCTTGAGCGCACGGGCGAGAAATTCGTGCTTACAGCCGCCGGCCGCGAGGCGCTCGCCGCCGCCCGCGCCGTGGATACGGCCATCGACGAGCTGGAAACGACGCTCGAAACGCTGCGCGGAGGTGTCGCAGGGCGCGTCAGCGTCGGTCTCGTCTCGACCGCCAAATATTTCGCGCCCCGCATGGTCGGCGCCTTCGCCAGAACCCATCCCGGCGTCAAGGTCTCGATGACGGTCGGCAATCGCGAGACGATGCTTCAGGCGCTGCGCGATTTCTCGATCGACATCGCCATCATGGGCCGTCCGCCCGCCGACCAGACCTGCGCAGCCGACCCCATAGGCGACCATCCCCATCTCATCGTCGCCGACCCCGGCCATCGCCTGGCGCGCCGGCGCGCCTTCGATCCCACGCTGCTGAGCAACGAAACCTTCGTCGTGCGCGAACCCGGCTCCGGCACCCGCAATCTCATGGAGCGTTTTCTCGAAAAGGCAGGCGTCGCCCCGGCTTACGGTCTGGAAATCGATTCCAACGAGACGATCAAGCAGGCCGTCATGGCCGGCCTCGGCGTCGCCTTCATATCGGCTCATACGGTGGCCGCCGAACTCGCCGACGGGCGCCTCGTCAAGCTCGACGCCATCGGCCTGCCGGTCGTGCGCACCTGGTTCGTCATGCGCCGCCTCGACCGCAGACCCCTACCAGCCGTGCGCGCCATGCAGGAATTCATCGTCGCCAATCGCGCCGACTTTCTCCCGGCCGACCCTTGATGCTAAATATCTGACGACATTAGTGTAGGACCCACAATATGCACGACACCACGGCGCCCGTCGCCGCGACAGTTTTCGATCCGGCCGCCCATGGCTGGAAAGCAATGAAGGGGCCGGGCTTTTCCTTCCATGTCGGTCCGATCTGGGCCAGACGCGAGGGCGAGGGCGAGAACGCGATCTGGCGTTACGCTTTTCTCGCCGGGGAAAAGCACGAGAACCGGCAGGGCGCGGTGCATGGCGGCATGCTCATGGCCTTCGCCGATCACGCCATCGGGCATATCGCCTGGGAAGCCGCGGGCCGGCGCAAATGCGTGACCTTGCAGCTTGAAAACCAGTTTCTCGCCGCCGTCCACTCCGGCGATTTCGTGGAATGCGACACCGAAATCGTGCGCGCCGCCAGAACCGTGATCTTTCTACGCGGCGTGCTGAAGGTGAAGGACCGCCCTGTGATGGCGGCCAACGGTATCTGGAAGGTAATAGAATAAGGCGCGCAAAATTTCCTGGTTATGTCCGCTGCGCCGGTTCGCCTTGCGTCAGTTCGCCTTGCGCCGGCTCGCCCTGCTGCGCCAGACGCGATAACGCGCGGCAAGCGGGCGCGTTTTTCTGACAAGCCAGCGGTTTGCGCGTTCGGCGATCGGAAAATCCAGCGCCAGAACAGCAAGCCCGAGCGGGATCATCCAGAAGCCAAGAACGGGCAGAAACCCGAAACAACCCAGGATAATCAGCATCATGCCCAATGGCGGGCGCAGCCAGCGCCATCTGGGATGCATGAGCCAGTCGGGGATCATCGGTCTGTCTCGCGCATTGTCCAGATGTAGGACAGGCGCACGAAAACGCAAGTCGCCGGCAAACGCGCCCTGCGGGCGCTACTCGGGATGAAGGCGCGGGCCTGGGACGACCTTTCAGATTCCCATCTGGCGCGCGGCGAGGTCTTTCATGATCTCCTCCGCGCCGCCGCCGATGGCGTTGACCTTCACCTCGCGATAGATGCGCTCCACTTTCGTGCCGCGCATAAAACCCATGCCGCCGTGAATCTGCACGCCCTCGGAGGCGCAGAAGGCCATGGTCTGC
>JBKDZW010000089.1:0-69281 GCA_047971685.1 Rhodoblastus sp. | reverse complement strand
GGGCTACGCCCTCCCGACGCCGCGAGCCAAAATCGCAAAGCCCCGCGTTCAGCATAACCCGGCAGGAATCCACTTAATTTCCGCGGGGCGCTGTCCAAACAAGCGAGGCCTGCTCTCTGCTGCCGGTTTCGTGGACACCGAGAAAAGGTGTTTCATGAAGCTGGAGGTGGGTTATGGCGAGGCGAGTATTCAGTCGGGAGTTCAAGGTCGAGGCGGTTCACGGTGGCGTCGATCGCCAGCCATTCGATGTCGGGATCGTCCGACACCGCCTCGAATATCCGGTCGATTACACCCTGTTCAACCCAGCGGTAATAGCGGCGCTTGGCCGTCTGGTAAGGACCGAACCGCTCGGGCAAGTCACGCCAGCGTCCGCCCGAACGCGCCAGCCACAGCAAGGCATCAAGAAACCGTCGCCCGTCGCTGCGTGGTCCGCGCTTGCCCTTGCGACCGCCGGCACAAACTCACGCAGCCGCTCCCACTGATCGTCCCGAAGCACCTCACCTTCCACACTGACCTCCAAAAGTCAGTGTTGAATCAGAACTCAGCGCAAATGGGAATCCCTTAAATTGTCACTACGCCCTAATGCAGGCTCACGGCCTGAAGCTGGTTTTCCCAGGCGCTCGCGATCGCCGTGTCGCGCGAATCAGCAAGCACGATCGGCGCGCCCTCCTCCGACAGCAACGCGAATAATTTCAGGCCGGCCTCGACCTCGGGCGCCTGCGGGAACAGCCGCTTGATGTCGTCGGCGGTCATTTCGCGGACATAGGCGACCTGACCCGCGCCGAGCTTGGCGAATTGTTCGGGGGTAAAGGGGCTATGCGTCATTTTACTCTCCTTGCGGCCTTTCATAGGCCCGCTCGTTTCCTCGCCGTCTGGTTCGCCCGGCGCGCCGGCCCGTCAGTCGCGCGAGGAAATATCTATCTTGCGGATGACCCGCTCCGGCTCGGGCCGGACGAGGTCGACCGAAAGAAGTCCGTTGGACAGATCGGCGCTTTGGACCTGCATGCCCTCGGCAAGCAGAAAAGCGCGCTGGAACTGCCGCGCGGCTATGCCGCGGTGCAAAAAATTGCGCTCCCGCTCCTCCTGCTGGCGTCCGCGAATGACCAATTGGTTCTCCTCCACGGTAATATCGAGTTGTTCGCGGTTGAAACCGGCGACCGCCAGCGTGATGCGCAGGCGCTCCGGCTCGTTCTCGGTACGCGACAGGCGCTCGATATTATAGGGCGGATAGCCGTCGCTTGCGGCCCGCGTCACGCGATCAAGCGCACGCTCGATGGTCTCGAATCCCAGCAGGAACGGAGAATTCAGGGTAGGCGTACGCGACATGTGGAAGCCCCTCAGGCGCCTCGTCTTGCAGCGCCCGTTGCGGCGCGCCACACAATGACAATATGGGGGGAGGGGACGCCCGTTCAAGCCCTGGCGGGGCCCCCGCCCCGGCCCTGAATTGACTGTTTCGGCGACAATGGTTTAGCTGGCGGAGCTTCGGCGGTCTGCCTGCTACTGGCGCAGACCTGCGGGTTAATGGTAAAGGGGCAGCGTCGGCAGGCGGCCCAGCGCGCTGCGCGACGCAATCAGGGGCGGACCGTCCCGCAACCGGAACCTTTCTGCGTGGCGAAAAAACACCAAAGCCTCTCCGATTATGCGTTCCGGCGCTACAGGCTCGCCGGCAAAGCCATCCTCGACGAGCACGGCAATCCGTTCTTCGCGCCGACCGACACGCTCAAGGCGGAGATCGAGGGCCGGAACGGCGGGCATTACGTCTCTTTCGCCAATTACGATTATCTGGGGCTTGCCGAGCATCCGGAAGTGAAGGCGGCCGCCCACCGGGCCATCGACACGCTGGGCGTGGGCGCGCTCGCGTCCCGCCTTGTCGGCGGCGAGCGTTCGACCCACCAGAAATTCGAGGAAAATCTCGCGAAGTTTCTGGGAACCGAAGCGACGCTGTCGCTGGTCTCGGGCTATCTGACCAATCTGACCGTCATCACCCATCTGATGGCCAAGCGCGACGCGATCTTCCTCGACGAATTGTCGCACAACAGCGTGGCGACCGGCGCGCGCAATGCGGATGCGGCCCAGATCGTATTCCGCCACAACGATTTCGACCATCTCGACCAATTGCTCACCGAGCACCGCGAGAAATACCGCAATTGCCTGATCGTCGTCGAAAGCCTCTATTCGATGGACGGCGACACGGTCGATCTGGCGCGCATCTGCGACATCAAGGAAAAGCACGGCGTGTGGCTTCTGGTCGACGAGGCCCATTCCATCGGCGTTCTCGGCAAGCGCGGCGCGGGCCTGTGCGAATATTGCGGCGTCGACCCCGCCCGCGTCGATCTCATCGTCGGCACCTTGTCGAAGAGTTTCGCCTCCTGCGGCGGTTTCGTCGCCGGCAAGCAATTGCTCATCGACTGGATGAAATTCACCCTGCCGGGCTTCGTCTATTCGGTCGGCCTGTCGCCGGTCATCACGGCTGCCGCCTCCAAGGCGCTGGACCTGATGCAGTCGGAATCCTGGCGCATCGCCAAACTCGCGCATAACGCCGAATTCCTGCGCAACACGGCGCAGGCCGCCGGCCTCGACACCGGCCCCGCGATCGGGCGCGCCGTCGTGCCGATCCTGTTCAATTCGGTGTGGGAGACCATGGCCGTCTCCCAGCACCTGCTGGCGCACGGCGTCTATGTGCCGCCCGTCGTGCAGGTAGGCGTGCCCAAGGACAAGCCGCGCCTGCGCTTCTTCATCTCGGCCAGCCACACCGAGGACGATATCCGCCAGGTCGTGCAATTGATCGTCGACCGGCCGGTCGTCGAGCCGCCGCGCGGTCTCGTCCTGCCGGGCGATCAGCCGGCGGCGGCTTTCTAACCCGTCTGGAACCGCTCCAATTCGCGCAGGCCGGCGTTGGTTCCGGCCTGCGTCCGTGCTATGGGCGGCGCCATGTCCGCAGCATCAGTTCATCGGAACGCCGTCGAGATATCGCCCGTCTCGGGCCTTCGCGCCTTCATGGAGTTTTGCCGCGCGCCGCGCCGGCTCTATCGCGGCTGGCCGGGCTTTTCGCCCTCGCTCGACGCCGAGCGCTGGGCCATGTACGCCCACAAGCTCAATCCGCATTACAGGCTCGTGCGCTCGCAGGCCTTTCTGGCCAAACGAGACGGCGCGACCGTTGGCCGCATCGAGGCGCAGGTCTATAACGAGGTCCGCCCCAATCTAGCTTCCCGCTATCAGTTCGGCTCGCTCGATGCGGTCGACGACCGCGAGGTCGTGGCGGCGCTGCTGGCGGCTGCGGAAGCCTGGCTGAAGCGCGAGGGCGCAGAGGTTGTCCACGGGCCGTTCTCGCCCTCGGTCAACGCCGAATGCGGCCTTCTGGTCCAGGGTTTCGAGGCCACGCCCATGGTCTTCATTCCCTGGCATCCGCCCTATCTGAGCGCCCATGTCGAGGCGCTGGGCTACGCCAAGGCGCGCGACCTCATTTCCTACCGCTACGATGTCTCCGCGACGGACCGCAACGCCGAGCCTTTGCTGCTCAACCGCCCGGAATGGCGCGAACGCCTGAAATTCCGGGCCCTGCGCATGAACGACCTCGACAGCGAGGTCGATCTGATGACGCGCCTTTTCAACGACGCCTGGGCCGGAAACTGGGGCTTTGTCCCGATCACGCGCGAAGAATTCAAGTCGATGGCCGACAGCCTGAAATTCCTGATGACCGAGGATTGGGGCTTTGTGACCGAAATCGACGGCGAGCCCGTCGCCTTCGGAATTGTCGTGCCCAATCTGCACGAGATCGTGGCCGATCTCGACGGCAGGCTTTTTCCGTTCGGCCTGCCGAAGGTGGTCGCCCGCATTCGCAAACGCGACTATAAATCCGGCCGCCTCGCCCTGTTCGGCATGACGAAGGCGCTACATAAGAGCGCACGCGGCGGCATCGTCATCATGACCATGATAGAAGAATTACGCCTGCGGAGCCGCAAAGTTGCGTTAGATCAAGTGGAATTCGGCTGGGTTCTGGAAGATAACGCCGGCATGCGCAGACCCATTGAGATGAGTGGCGCTAAAATCGACAAAATCCATCGTATCTACGAGAAGCGCCTCGACGGCGCGCCGCAAGCAGCCCTGACGGGCGCGGCGCAGGCCGGGTGAGGCGGGAAAGACAGACATGAACATGAGCGTTCCCGTTACCGCTCTCGGCGTCGACCGAAGCCATGTCGATCGCCGCAAGGCGATCCTGGCCGCCCATCCGGAAGTGGCCCAGCTCATGGTGCGCGACATCAGAACCTTCTGGATCACCGCCGGCGTATTCGTCCTGCAAGTCGCGATCGCCGCCTGGATGGGCTATCTCGGCATGTCCTATTGGTGGGCGACCCTGCTGCTCGCCTATGGAATCGGCGCATTCGCCAATCACGCCATGTTCGTGATCATTCACGATTCCATCCACAACGCCGTGTTCCAGAGCCCCACGCTCAACAAATGGAATGCGATTCTGGCCGATCTGCCCAACGCCTTTCCGACCGCCATGGGCTTTCGCTGCTACCATGTGAAGCACCATTCGCATCTGTCCAGCTACGATTACGACGCCGACGTGCCCTCCGGCTGGGAGGCAAAACTCGTCGGCAATGTCTGGTGGCGCAAAGCCCTGTGGCTGTTCTTCTTCCCCGTGATGCAGCTCACCCGCATCTACCGCCTCAAGGGCACGGTGCCGATCTGGGGCCTGTGGACCTACGTCAATTTCGCCGTCATCGCGGTCTTCGACATCGCGGTCTGGTATTTCCTCGGCGGCAATGCGCTGTTTTACCTGTTTGCTTCCTTCTGGTTCTCGGTCGGCCTGCATCCGCTGGGCGCGCGCTGGATTCAGGAGCATTACGCGGCCTGGCCGGGGCAGGGCACGTTCGATTACTACGGCCCCCTGAACTTCTTCGCGCTCAACATCGGCTATCACAACGAACATCACGATTTTCAGGAAATCCCCTGGGCCCTGCTGCCCAGGTTGAAGGCCACGGCGCCGGAATTCTACAATAACCTGCACGCCCACAAATCCTGGGTGAAACTGTTCTTCGATTTCATCTTCAACCCGCGATATTCGCTGATGTCGCGCACCGAGAATCTCGGCGCGGCGCCGGCGGCAAGTACGCCGGCGCCGGCGACAAGCGCGCCGACTGCGGCGGCGTGAGGAGACTGGCATGAGCGACACGACGCAAACCGCGCGCGACCCATACGCGCATATGTCGACGCAGGGCATGAGCAAGGCCGAGCTTCTGGCGGCCTCGCCGCGCATTTTCGACAATCGTGTGCTGGACCTGCTTTCGCGCGTACCCTGGTGGGCGCCGCTGTTCTATCTTCCCTTCGCCGCCTGGCTCGGCTGGCTCGGCGCCAGGGGGCAACCGGCGTTCATCACCATCGCCTGCCTGATCTTCGGCTATATCGCCTGGACGCTCTGCGAATATGTCTTCCATCGCTGGGTCTTTCACACGGAATTTCCCGGCAGGATCGGCGAGCGCATCCACTTCCTGCTGCACGGCGTGCATCACGTGCATCCGAGCGATCCCCTGCGCCTCGTCATGCCCCTGCTGATGAGCGTGCCGCTGATGGCGCTCGCTTATGTCGTGATCACCCTGCTGTTTCCGGAGCCTCTGTCCTATTCGATCACGGCCGGCTTCCTCGTCGGCTACGTGCTCTACGACGAGATCCACTACCACATTCATCACCGCCCGCCGCACACCAGGGTCGAGCAGATCCTGCGCCGTGCGCACCTCCTGCATCATTTCCGCGATCCCGACCGCGGCTATGGCGTGAGCTGCCCTTATTGGGACGATGTGTTCGGCACCGGCTATGCCAAGGACGACAAGCCCGGCGACAAGCCGCTCTGATCCCGCCGCCATGGCTGGCCGACTGGCCGGTCTTATGCAAACCCCGGCGGCGGCTCGAACGCGCGATACCGGTCTTCCAGCAATTGCGCGAAGCGGATGGCGCTGTGATCCCGATAGGCCGGCGCCACGATCTGCACGCCGACCGGCAGGCCGTCTTTCGCCAGCCCGAGCGGCGCGATGGTCGATGGCAGATCGACCATGCCGGAATAGCCCGCCCAGAAAAGCTGCGTCGTCGTCGGCTGGTCCTTGCCGTCGACCGAAATCATGCGTTCCCAGCGCTCGCCGGTCTGCATGTGCGGAAACGCGGTTGTCGTGGCGGTCGGGCAGAGCAGGAGATCGAAGCGGGTAAAAAACGCCTGCCAGTCGAGCCGCATTTTCGCGCGGGCATTGTTCCAGCGCAGCCATTCGCGATGGCCCATCGTGTTTGCGCGCGCATGCCAGGCGAAATAATCGTTGCGCCCTGCAACCTCTTTTCGCGCAGCCAGCAATTTTTCGTAAACCGCGTCATCGAGCGCGCCGCTGGTCGCCGAGCGCAGGAGCATGATGTAGGTCTCGTGCGCGGCGGCTGGATCGACGGGGCGCGCGGCGCGATCGACATGGGCGCCCTGGCCTTCCAGAAAACCGGCAAGCTCCTCGATTTTTTCACGCACGGCGCCATCGACCGGCGCGGTGTCGGCCGAAGGCATGACGGCGACGCGAAACTCCGACAGTTTCGTCTTTTTCGAGCGCGGCAATTCCAGGCGCAGCCCCGTGGCCTCGAGCGCATTGGGCCCTGCGATAATGTCGAGCGCGGTCTCCAGATCGTAGGCCGAGCGCGCCAGCGGGCCGATCACGGAAATATCGCCGTGGGCATAGGCGCCGGGCAGGAGATGGCCGTCGCGCGGGCAGATGTCGAAGGTCGGCTTGTGGCCGTAAACCCCGCAATAATGGGCGGGATCGCGGATGGAGGCGCCGATGTCGCTGCCTATCTCCAGCCCCGTGAGTCCCGCCGCCAGCGCCGCCGCGCTGCCGCCTGAAGAACCGCCCGGCGTGCGCCCGACATTCCAGGGATTGTTGGTCGTGCCGTAGATCGGGTTGAACGATTGCCAGTCGGCAAGCCAGGCCGGCACATTGGTCTTGCCGAAAACGACCGCGCCAGCGCCCTTCAACCGCTCGACGGAAAGCGCGTCCCTGGCCGCGATATTGTCGCGGAACGCCGTCAATCCCCAGGTGGACGGCGTGCCCGCGACATCGAAGGATTCCTTGACCGTCATGGGCACGCCGTGCAGCGCCCCCATCGACTGGCCTTTCGCGGTCATGGCGTCGCAGGCCGCAGCCTCTTTTCTGGCGGCGTCCGCGCGCTGGACGATGATGGCGTTGAGAGTGGGATTGTGGCGTTCGACGCGCGCAAGAAAGAATTCCAGAAGTTCGACCGCCCCGACCTTTTTTTCGCGCACCAGTTTTGCGAGCGTGGCCGCCGAGGCGAATGCAAGTTTGTCGTCCATGCCGATCCTCCCGTTTATCGGAGCCTGGAGGGAAACTCCGGCCGCCCCGGCCCTTCATGCCGGAGGGCCGCAAGGCGCCCGTCCCGAAACACAAGCCGGGTTTCCGGGCCTTTGGCCATCCTTCGCGACGCGCCTTTCAGGCGTTCTTTAAAACGCGCCCTTCAGGCGTTCTTTAAAAGGCGCCTTTCAGGCGTTCCTGCGACATGAAGGTTCTGGTTCCAGGCAGATTATCGAGGCAAGACTAGCAAGCGCCTTCCTGCCGCGCCAAGCGCAGACGGTCCGCAAACGGCGCGAGGCAGGTCTGCTGCAAACGATGCCGAAGCGGCAAGGGCTGCGCCTGCCCGTCTTCGGCCGTCTCCGACCGCGCCCCGTGAAATTGCCGTGGGCAGGTTGCGTTAATGCTCTTTCTTGGGCGTGCGCTTGAAATGCTCCTGCCGCCCGCGCGCGGTCTGGATGATTTTCGGCGCATTGGCGACGGCCAGATAGATGAACAGCGGCGGCAGCATGGCCATGGTGGCGAGATAGCGCCAGAACGACCCACGCTTGAGCGCGAGAGAGGGCGGCAGGGTCATGCCGATCACGACCGCGCAGACCATCAGGAAGATCAGGCCGAACAGCGGCAGATAGGCTGCAATCGAGATTCCTCGCGCCAGAATGCCGAGAATGATGAGGATGATTGCGCCCGCGCACAACGGAAAGAACACCTGATGCAGCACGAGCATGATCGAGGACAGGCGTTCGGCCAGGCTCCATGGCGCGGTCCAGATCGGTCCGAGCGTCCGCTGGGCGACCTGAATGAAGCCGTTGGACCAGCGGCGCTGCTGGCGGCGCCAGTCGCGCATGCCCTCGGGCATCTGGCCGGGACTGGCGGGCTCGGAAATGAACCGGCCGTGCCAGCCGGCAAGCGCGGTGCGGATGGTGAGGTCGAGGTCTTCGGTCAGCGAATAATCCTGCCAGCCGCCGACCGAATCGATGGCTGCGCGCCGCCATATGCCGCCCGTGCCGTTGAACTGGAACAGCCAGCCGAGATTGGCGCGGGTGCGCTGCTCGATCATGAAATGGCCGTCGAGGATCAGGCCCTGTACGCGCGTCAGCCAGTTTTTGCGGTAATTGGCGAATTCGCAGCGCGCCTGCACGAAGCCGGCCTTGGGATCGCCGACGATGACGGGAATGGCCTTGCGCAGCCAGTCGGCCGGCGGGCGGAAATCGACATCGAGCATCGCCACGAACGGCGAATCGTCGAGCGCCAGACCGGCGGCGCACGCGCCGGCCTTGAAGCCCGTGCGGTCCTCGCGGCGCACATGGCGCACGTCGTGGCCCTCGGCGCGCAATTCCGCGATCAGTTCGGCGGCGCGCTCGGTGGTCTCGTCGGTGGAATCGTCGAGCAATTGAAGGTGCAGTTTTTCGCGCGGCCAATCGAGCGCGGCGGCGGCGCGCAGGGCGCCGATCACCACGCGCGGCTCGTTGAAAACGGGAATTTGCAGGACGACATGCGGCAGGTCGGCTTCCGCCAGCGGCGCGACGTCGCGTGAACCGTCGCCTGCGCCGCGCGCCTGGTCGTAGAGAAAGCGAACCACCAGAACGAGCAGGCTCGCGCCAATCGCCGCCATGCCGAGAACGCATAGCGTGAGCGCAATGTCGATCAATCCGACGAGCAATCCTTGCGCCGTCACGCATCATTCCTTTTCTGGGCGGGGGCAGGCATCGAGCCACGCTCCTGCTGCGCCTCGTAAACTTCGGCCGCCCAGACGACCCGCCTGGTGAACCAGGCGCGCAGCCAGACCGAAGCCATCATCGCATCGCGGGCGACCATGACGAAGGGCGCGCTCACCGATACATCCCAGCCCCGCGCCAAGGCAAGCGCGGTTTCGCAGGCAAACCAGAAGACGAGCGTCGCCAGAAAGGCGCCCGGCGCGCTCCAGCCAAGAAGCGGCGCCGCAAAAGCCGCCGCCAGCGCCACAAAGACCGACAGGCCGAAAGGTTCGGCCAGAAAACCGGCCAGTTCGTTCTGGCGCCTTATGACGGCCCAGCGCATCTGACGGTTGTGCATATCGCCGAATTTGCGCGCGCCCAGCACCTGATAGATCGGCGCGCCGATGATGACCGTGCGCAGGCCGATGCCTGCAAGCGCATGGGCGGTCGCCGAATCCTCGCCCACGGTATGGGCGATGGCTTCAAAACCGCCGGCCCGGTGCAGATCCGAGCGCTTGAAGATCATCAGCTTGCCGAGCCCGAAACCGAGCCCCAGCGCGGCCGCTGCGTGAAGATAGCGCGCATGCGACTGGTTCATGATCGAGGCCTCGATCCGCGCCGCCAGCGAGGTCGCGCCGCGCGCCTCGGTTATGGCGGTCACAAGCCCCACGTTCTCGGTCATGGCGGCGACCGCCATGCGCGCGGTGCGCGGCGGCAACACGATGTTGCAATCCTTGGTGGCGATGAGATCGTATCTGGCCTCCTCGATCGCGCTGTAAATATTGTTGACCTTGGGGCTGACGGCAAAGCTGGCCGTCGATTGCACCAGTTTGGCCGGGCGGTCGGGATGGGCGGCAATAATGTCGCGCATCGCCGTTACGGCCTGCGATTCGGCCTCCGCCGCCGTCGCGGTCACGTCATATTCGGGATAGTCGAGCGCAAAGACCGAGGATTGCGAAGGACCGAAGCTTGTCGCCCAGTCCTTGATAGGCAGGATAAAGCTGATCGGCGGCAGATCGGACCTGCGCGCGCGGCGCGCATGGATCAGCGGCGAGATCAGTCCGAGCGCTACGGTCAGCACGAGGCCGGCGAGCGAGATCGCGCAGAAAACGAGCGTGGCCCAACGCAGGATGTCGAGAGCGACGTTCAAGGCGTCATCCTCTCGCGCGTGACCGGCACGTCGACATACTGGCGCACCATGAAGAAATCGACGAGCCGCGCCGGCAGGACCGTCAGCAGCCGCGCCCCCCAATACAGCAGGCGCGGGAAGACGATGTTGGCCTTGCGCCGGTCGAGCCCGCGCCGGACGATGCGCGCGGCGCGCTCGTCGGTCATGGCGAGCGGCTTCGGCGAGGTCAGCTTCTCGTTGAGCGCGGTATGGACGAAGCCCGGCACGATCAGGCTGACCGTCACGCCCTTGCGGGCGAGCGTTCCGCGCAAGGATTCCGCGTAAAGATGGACCGCCGCCTTGGTCGCGCAATAGGACGGCGAATAGGGCAGGCCGCGCACGGCGGCGATCGAGCCGGTCATCGCGATCACGCCTTTTCCACGCGCGGCCATCGGCTCGATCATGGGTTCCACCGTGTTGAAAACGCCGAGGAGGTTGATCGCGAAAATGCCGCGCACAGCTTCCGGATCTTCGGCGAGCGCGCCTGCCGGCAGGCCGGTGTTGACGCCGGCGTTGGCGACCACCAGATCGAGCGGCGCTTTTGCATCCGCAGCGCGCAAGAAATCGTGCATGCCCTGCCGGTCGCGCACATCCACCTGGCCGATTTCGACTTCCGCGCCCTTGACGCGGCATTCCGAGGCGGCGGCCGAAAGCCGCGCGCCGTCGCGGCCAACCAGCGTCAGCCGTACGCCGGGCGCGGCATATTCGCGGGCAAGCGCCCGGCCAATGCCGCTGGAGGCGCCGGTAATCAGGATGGAGCGCGGCGCAGGACTCATGACGCGCCCGCCCTTGCAACCAGAACGGCTTCCGCCAGAACGCTTGGACCGCGACGCGGCCCCTGGATGGCGATGCGCATCAGAACGTCGCCTTCCGCGCGAAGAACGCGGGCCGTAAGACGCGCCTCCTCGCCGACCAGCAACGGCTCGACGAAAGTGGCCGACAGGCGCTTGAGCGCCATGTCCGGCCGCCAGGCGGCAAGCGCAGGCGCGATTTCGGCCATCAGCCGCATGCCATGGACTGGCGGAGCGGCAAATCCTGCGCGGGCGGCAAGCGCAGCGTCGAGATGCAAGGGATTGTCGTCGCCGGAGGCGGCCGCATAGGCTGCGACCGCAGCCGCGTCGAACGGGCCGACAATGGTTTCCGGCATCGTGTCGCCGCGCGAAACCGGAAGTTTCATGCGCCGCCCTCCGCCAGCGGAACGAGCCGCAGCGCAGCGCGCATGGTCACGATTTTCGCGCCGGAGGCGTCTGCGACCTTAGCCTCGACCACGAGGCGCGGGGGGGCGTTCTCGCGTTGCGCCGCAACGCTCATACGATAGGCGGCGCCGGAAACGAGCGGCTGCGCATAATCGAAGGACTGGGATTCGTGGACCGGCAGGTGGCCGGCGCCGGCGGCTTCGCGCAGCGCCGTCTTGAGCGCGGGGAGAGAGAGCCAGACAATCGGGAAAGTCGCCGGAATTTCGGCGCCGGATGCGTCAAGAACCGCGCCCGGGGCGTCAAGCGCCGCCTTGAATGCGGCGATGGCGGCGGGATCGGCCAGAGCCTCGAACGGACCGAGGGCCGTTTCCTGCGGCCCGAGCGGCCTCTCCACGCCCATGACGCCCTCAGTCCGCCGCCTGGAGGACGAGCGAGGCGTTCACGCCGCCAAAGGCGAAGGAATTGGTCATGGCCGTGCGGATCGTCATGGCGCGCGCCTGGTTGGGCACGCAATCCACAGGGCATTTGGGGTCGGGTTCGAGGAAATTGATCGTCGGCGGCGCAATGTTTTCGCGCATCGCCATGATGGTGCAGACCAGCTCCAGCGCGCCGGCAGCTCCCAGCGCATGGCCGTGCACCGGCTTGGTCGAGGAGACCGCGACCTCGGCCAGCCTGTCGCCGAAAATGCGGCCCATGGCCTCGGCTTCCGTGGGATCGTTGAGCGCGGTCGCCGTGCCGTGCGCATTGACGTACTGGATCGTGTCGGCGGGAATATCGGCGTCCGCGATGGCGCGGCGCATGGCGAGCGAGGCGCCGTCCGCGTCGGGGCGGATCGGGTCGCGCGCGTCCGCCGAAGTGCCGTAGCCCACGAGGCGGCACAGGATCGGCGCGCCGCGCGCCATCGCCGCCTCCTCGGTTTCCAGAACGAACATGGCCGCGCCGTCGCCGATGCTCATGCCGTTGCGGCCCTTGGAGAAGGGGCGGCATTTGTCCGGCGTCAGCACACGCAGCATTTCCCAGGTCATCTGGGTGCCGACCGAAAGGCTCGCCTCGGCGCCGCCGACAATGGCGCGCTCGGCCATGCCGGAGCGCACCATGTGCATGCCCATGCCGATCGCCTGATTTGCGGAGGAACACGCGCTGGCCACCGCAAACACCGGCCCGTGCGCGTCGTAGCGGATGGACAGCATCGAGGGGCCGGCGCTGGCGATCAGCTTGGGAATGCTCAGCGGTTCCGGCTTCACGCCCTTTGCGTAGAGCGCGAAGAGACCGTCGTCGACGGTGCGGATGCCGCCAATGCCCGACCCCAGAATGACCGCGCAATCGGCGCCGCCGACATTTTTGTTGTCGAAACCGGCTTCGGCCACCGCCTGATCGGCGGCCACAATCGCGTATTGCGTGAAGGGATCGCAATACATCAGCGTGGAGCGCTCGATCAGCTTGGCCGCATCGAAATCGGGAACCTGCGCGCCGATGCGAATGCGGCCGGGATAATCGCGCGCAAATTCAAGCGCGCGGACCACGCTCGCGCCCTCGCGGGCGGCGTTCCACAGCGGCTTCCATCCGACGCCGGCGCCGGAGACGGCGCCCATGCCGGTGATGACGACCCGACGGCCCTGCGTCATTCAGTTTTTCTTCTCTTTGTTGATATGGGTCGCCAGCGCGTCGATCAGATCCTGAACGGTCTTGGCCTCCTGAAAGGCCCCGTCCATGGGAATGTAGACGTCGAATTTTTCCTCGATCGCCGTCAGAATCATGACGATGTCGATAGACTTGAGATCGAGACTTTCGATTGTGGCTTCGGGCTTGACCTTGTCGGCCTCGACCATGCCCTCTTTCGAAATCACTTCAATGATCTGGGCGTAGAATTCATCGCCTTGCGCAACAGAGTCCACGGGGCGTCCCCATTTCTCGGGTTTCGGACCGCCCGGCCGCCTGGCGCCGGGTCGGACGTGAATATCAGCGGCCGGGCCCGCCCGAACGCTCGGCGACCGCAACCGGGCGGTTCGCGCTGGCCTTCGTTAAGGCAGTCGCGCCCGGAAATAAAGCCCCTGACGGCAAACTCGCCTCTCAACGCCGGCAGTCCGGCCCGCAGCCCGGCCCGCCGGACGTTGACGAAGCCCGCCGGAACTGGTCTACAGCGCGGGGTCGGGGGCCGCGGCGTTGTCGCGCATGTGCGACGGACGCCGGGGAAAAGGTGAATTCGGGCCTGAGGCGGATATTTTGGTCGATCCGAAAAGACCGCGCCGTCAAGGCGATGCCGCAAGGACGGCGCTTCTTGCCGCAAGGACGGCGCTCCATGCCGCAAGGACGGCGTCTGCGGACGTTTCTGCAAATCCCCGCGTTCCCGGCCGCACGATCCGAGCTTTCTGATATTTGGAAATCACAGCGTTGAAAATCCAGGACTTGCCGATATTCCTGACTGAGCCGTTCGAGCGGGCCTGGCACCACCGGGAGCTGATCCGCGCGGTCGTGCGGCGCGAACTGACCTCGCGGTTCCGCGATTCCTTCCTGGGCTGGATCTGGGCGATCTTCGCGCCGCTCGCCATGCTGCTGGTCTATACTGCGATCTTCACCATTGCGACGCCGACGGTCGCAGCCGGCGTGCCGATCTACGATTATGCAGCGGCAAGTTTTTGCGGCCTCATCCTGTTCAACGTGTTCGCGGAACTGGCGGCGCGCTCGCCCACGCTGCTGCACGAGCACGTCCATTTCATCAAGAAGTCGATCTTTCCGTCCGAGACGATCGCCTGGACCTCCACCATCCGCGCGCTCGTCTATGGCGCGATCAGCTTCGCCACGCTGCTCGCCGTGCGGCTGGCCACCGTCCACTTCATTTCGTGGAAGGTGATTTTCGTACCCCTCATCATCCTGCCGTTCATGCTTTTGATGCTCGGCACCGTCTGGTTCCTGATGGCGCTGGGCGCTTTTACCCGCGACGTCGCCCATCTCATGGTTTCGATCGTGCCGCTGATGATGTTCGCCACGCCGGTTTTCTTCCAGATCGAACAATTGCCGGCCAATCTGCAACCCTGGATCAAGCTCAACCTGGTAGGCGATTACATCGCCATGCTGCGCGATCTTGTGATCTACGAGCGCTTTCCCGATCCGTGGATGTATCTGGCGTGCTTCGTGGCCTCTTACGCTGTCTTTCTGTTCGGCTACGGTTTCTTCAAGGAATACAAATCGGTGATCGTCGATGTCCTCTGATCGCCCGATGTCTTCCGAACTGGCGATTTCCTGCCGCAACGCAGGCAAGGCCTTCCAGCTCTACCTGCGCCGCAACGACCAGTTGATGCAGGCGCTGTTTGGCTGGGCCAAGACCTATTACAGAAAGCATTGGGTGCTGCGCGATATCACCTTCGATATCAGGAAGGGCGAATGCGTCGGCATCATCGGCCGCAACGGCGCGGGCAAGACGACGCTTCTCCAGATCCTGTGCGGCATCACGCGCCCGACCACCGGCACGGTCGAAATCCGCGGCCGCATTGCGCCTATCCTGGCGCTTGGCTCGGGCTTCGACGCCACATTGTCCGGCCGCGAAAATGCGATCATCGGCGGCGCGGTCCTGGGGCTCTCGCGTCGCGAGATCGTCGCCAAGCTCGATCAGATCGCCGATTTCGCCGAGATCGGCATGTTTTTCGATCAGCCGATGAAGCTCTATTCGAGCGGCATGATCGCGCGGCTTGCCTTCGCCATCTGCGCCCATGTCGACGCCGACATTCTGATCGTCGACGAGGCGCTTTCGGTCGGCGACGAGGCTTTCGCGCAGAAATGCGAGAATTTCATCGCCGAATTTTCCAAGCGCGGCACGATTCTGGTCGTTTCGCACGGGCTCGACTATCTGCGCACGCTTTGCGACCGCGTGATCTGGATCGACGCCGGCGTGGTGCGCGAAGTGGGCCATCCCGACGACATCATCCCCGCCTACAAGGCCGCAGTCCGCAAGGACGAGGAAGACGAGGCCGCTGGCGTCGTCGGTGGCGGGCAGGCGGCCTGATCCCGCAAAAGCCGCTGGCCTGGGCGGAACAGGCCGCGCGAACGGGCCGCAAAGCCTGAAGGTCCGGGGTCAGGTTCACGCCCCCGCAAGCACCGGCGCAATTTGCGGCGCCCGGCGCGCATCGCCGACCTGCTGGCGCTGGATGAGCCATATGCCGCAAGCGATTTCGGCAAGCGCCAGGCCGATGACGAGGATCGCCAGCGCCGGATTGGCGCGGATCAGCGTTTCGGCGGCCACCAGAATGGCGATATGGACGACCGGCAGCGCGGCGACCGCTGCCCCGCCGGCGGCCGAGCGCCGCCCGGTTGCGCTGGCGACATTGAGCACCAGCCCGACGCCCAGCAGCGTATGGGCGAGCGCCAGCGCCGGAATCACCAGCCTTTTGACGGCCTCCGACGCCCATTCCGCAAAATTGCGGCGGTCGACCATGGCGTATTTCATATAGGCGAAGAAATCCGGCATGCTCAGCTCGAACACGCCCTTCCAGGAGCGCGAGGGCAGCGCCTTGGCGCCCTGCATGGGCAGCGAAATCGCGTATTCGTCGAAATCGGACACGCGTACGCGCCGCCCGTCGTCGGGGCGGCTCTGGATCTGCCCGTGGGTCAGGATCATCACGACATTGAAATCGTTGCGGCGGAATTCCGCGCGATCGGCCGTGATCGTCTCCTCGACCTTCTTTTCCGGCGAGCGCTGCCGGATGAACACCTTGGCGGCTATGTCGGGGGTCTCCCAGCGCTCGAAAAAGACGATGCGCCGGCCCTCGTCGAAGGAATAGAACTGGCCGGCCTCGAGCATGCGATGGTTGAGCGAGTGGCGGATGACGTTCAGCACGTCGTGCATGGAGCCGACATAGCGCGGCGCCAGCCAGCAAGAGCACAGATAGCCGACGGCGGTCGCCCCGAGCGCGCAGACGATGGCGGGACGCGCAATCGACCAGGCCGACAGGCGCAGCGAATAGAGCACCGCCACCATGCCTTCGGACGACATGCGCGAAAATTCAAGCGCTGCGGCGACGCCGACCGAAATCGGCAGCGCGATATAGGTGACGGTCGGCAAGGTGCCGACGAGCGCGGGGCCGAGTAGGCCGCCACGCAGCGCCGCCGGCGGCAATTGATGGAACAGAGCCGACAGCACGACCGGAATGGTCAGCGCGACCTGCACGACGAGCGTTGCCAGCAGCACGCGCTTGCCGAGATAGATCGAAAGGATTTTCGGCGTCTGGTTCATGTCCGCCGTTTGCTACCGCCCGACCTTCGCCCAGGCTGCATCCGAAAACTCCCGCCAGGCGTCGTCGAAGGCGAGTTTGCCGGGTGTGCTTTGCAGGCCCGCCCAGTGACAGAAGTAGATTTCCTTGCCCTGGAAATCCAGCGGCGCGCCATCTTTGAACGTGACGCCTTGCGCCTTGTAGAAGGTCTCGTGCGAGGCGTTTTCGATGAGGTCGGACATCAGGCGGATGTTCACGGCGTTGCGGTGGCAGGTGAAATTCACCACGGGCTGGGCAAACAGCATGCCGCGCTTGCGCACCTTGTGGAACAGTTTCGCATCGCGCGCCATGGTCTCGACGAACATGTCGAGATTGAGAAACTTGCTGGACGTGACGAAATAGCCGTCGTTGAACAACAGCGCGTCCTTGAGGTCTGGATAATCGTCCTTCTTCTTGTTGTAGACATATTCAAAGGACGGCGAGGCCACGATGAATTCCGTCTCGTCCTTCTTCAGAAGGCCGAACATCGGCGCGAAATCGCGGAACAGCACGATATCGACGTCGATATAGATCACCTCGTCGAGCGGCAGCGCCAGCGATTGCAGCTTGCGCAGGCGGCGGCGATGGCCGGGAAAAAGCGGATAGAGATCGGCCGCCAGCCGGTCGATGCGCTTGTCGACCTCTTCCACCATGGTCACGCCATAGGTCTTTGCGGCGCGGCGGGTGACGGTCAGATTGTCGTCATAGGGGATGAGATAGAGCGGAATATGCGCATTGGCGCGCTTCCAGCTCTCCAGAAAGGGCAGGAGCCATTCCGCGATCCTGTCGTTTGCGACAATGGCCATGCCGCGTTTGGGGGCGTTGGCCGTTTGCTCTGGATTCGACACGAAATAATCCTTATGAAGACCCGCCGATCCCATTGGCTTCCCGGGTCCGCGCGCGCCTTGTCCCATATCCGGGGCCGCCAAGACAATAGCTGCCCGGACAATAGGCGGGATGCCCCGGCAGGAACGACCATTTGACGCTGCCTATTCCAAAAACGGAAGAAGATCAGGAGCTTCCACTCGCAGGCAAGACGGTCGCGATCGTGCATGCGGCCTGGCATTCCTGCGGCTCCTATCAGGTCAACGTCAGTCAGGCCGCTGTCTACAAGCGGCTCGGCGCCCATGTCGTCTCGCTGGCCGTGCGCGAATGGCCGCCCGGCCAGTCGAGTCTGGAAAGCCCGCGCTGGCGCGATTATGTCGAAAATACCCGGGACATGCCGGCCGACGAGCGCTATTTCGCCAATATGCCGGGATCGGTTTTCGCCAGACCCGCCTTCTGGACGCAGCTCTACTGGCCGCTGATCCACGGCGATCACGCCCGCGCCACGGCGGCGATGACGCAATTTGCCCGCCTGCCGGACGAACTGGCGCTGCGCCCCATCGATCTCATCCATTGCAATCATTTTTTCTGCATTCCCGCCGCGCGCAATCTCTCGGCCACGGCGCCGCTCGTGATCGAGACGCAGGACGTGCAGGCCCTGCAATACGACCTGCGCAACGAGGGTCATTTCGTCGTGCCGCCGCGCGCGACCTACGATCAATTGCTGGCGCGCGAACTGGAGTTTTTGCGCAAGGCCGACATGCTGGTCCACCTCAATGCGCAGGAATGGGCGACATTCGCGCAACTCCTGCCGGATATGCGCAACGAACTCGTCTACCCCGCAGTCGAGGAAGCGCCGACCGGGCCGGGCGGGGCCAATATCGCCATCGTGGCGAGCGGAAATTATCCCAATACGCTCAGCGTCGAATGGTTTCTCGAACATGTCGCGCCGTGCGCGCGCAGCGCGAAAGTCGAGATCGCCGGCAATGTCGACGGCGCCCTGAAAGCGCGCAATCCCGCGCTTTACGAGAAATGGCGCCATGCCTTTCTCGGCCGCGTCGACAACATTGGCGCCGTCTACGCCAATGCCGGCCTTGTCCTGCTGCCGACCACGGAAGGGCACGGGCTTTCGATCAAGGCGGTCGAGGCGCTGTCTTCGGGCGCGCCGCTGATCGCCACGCCGCAGGCCTTTCGCGGCATGAATGTCGACCCCGCCAGCCTCGCCAATGTCTCGGTCTGCGAAAGCGCGGCGGAGTTTGCGGCCGCGCTCGAAGCAGCAGCGCTTGCCGGCCCGCAAAACAACCCCGCCGCATCGGGCAAAGCACGCGAAAACAGCGACACGCGGAAATTCTACGAGGAGAATTTCTCCAACGACGCCTATGCGCGAAAAATCCGCGACATCGTTCTGCCGCTGGTGCGCCTGTGAGAGCGCCGTTTGCGGGGCGCAGCGTCGCCATCGTTCATCCGGCCTGGCATTCCTGCGGCACCTATCAGGTGGTGCTCGGCCAGATCGAGGCCTGGACGCAGCTTGGCGCGCGCGTCGTCGCCGTCGCCTGTTCCGATCAGCCGGGTTTCGTGCCGGATCGCGGCTGGATCTGGAAGAAATTTGCCAAAGCCACGCCCGAACTCGATGCGCAGGAGCGCCATTGCGTCGGTGCGCCGCTGGCGTCGGTGTTTGCGCCGAAATTCCTGCATGACGTGCTCTGGCCTTATATCCACGGCGATCAGGCCGTCATCCGCACCGGCATGATTTCGCGCGCAAAGCTGCCAACCGATCTGTTGGGCAATAAATTCGACATCGTTCATTGCAACCATTTCTTCTGCATGCCCGTGGCGTTGCGGCTGGCGCGCAACGGCGCATCCGGTTCGCGCGCGCCGGTCTTGATGGACACGCACGATGTGCAGGCGCGCCAGTTCGTCCTGATGAACGAGGGTCTGCCCTGGCTGCGCCCGCTGGCAAGCTACGAGCAGATGCTTGCCCGCGAACTCGACGCCATGCGCAAGGCCGATGCGCTCCTGCATCTCAATGCCGAGGAGGACGAGGTCTTCCGCAAGCTGCTTCCCGAAAAGCGACACGAATTGATCTATCCTGCCGTGCCGCCTGCGCCCACGGGGCCGGGCGGCGGCGAGATCGTGCTGGTGTCGAGCTGGAACCGCGCCAATGTCGAAAGCGCGCTGTGGTTCCTGCGCGAGGTCGCGCCGCGCGCGCCGGGCGTTTTCGTGCGCATCTACGGATCCGTGGCCGATGGCGTGAAATCGGCGGACGCCGCGCTGTATGAGAAATACAGGGACTGGTTCGCCGGCCGCGTCGACCATATCGGCGACATCTACGCCGGCGCGCGGCTGGCGTTGCTGCCGACGACCAGCGGCACCGGCCTGTCGATCAAGAGCGTGGAGGCCATGGCCAGCGGCCTGCCGCTGATCGCCACGACACACGCTTTCCGCGGCATGAATCTCGATCCCGCAGCGCTTTCCAATGTCGTCGTCGCCGATGAGGCCGAGGGGTTTGCGGCGGCCTTGCGCAAGGCGGCGGCAAGGCCCGCGCCGGCGCCGGCCGAGCGTGAAAAAAGCGACTCGCGCGCCGCCTATGACGCGCATTTCAGCGAGGCCGCCTATAGCGGCCGGCTGGCCGCCATAGCCGGATCGGTCATCAGATAGGCGCGTCGCGCATTTGTCGGCGGCGGCGCGTTATGCGACCAAAGGACATGAGCTTTTCCATTGACGAGGCCGGCCGCGCCCGGCTGACGGAGCTGTGCGCCGCCTTCACGCGCCTGCCCCCGCCTGCCGAGGCGCAGGGGCTCAAACACGCCGCGGTCGCGCTGGTGGTGGTCGATGGCGTCAACAAGAACGATCCCAGCCTGCTGTTGACGCGCCGTTCCGCCAGGCTGCGCAAGCACGCCGCGCAATGGGCGCTGCCGGGCGGGCGCTGCGACAAGGGCGAAACGATCGTCGAGGCCGCCCTGCGCGAACTCGACGAGGAAGTCGGCTTGCGGATCGCGCCTTCCGACACGCTCGCAGTGCTCGACGATTATCCCACGCGCTCCGGCTATGTCGTGACGCCGGTCGTCGTCTGGGGCGGGCGCATCAAGGAATTTTCGCCCAACCCCGACGAAGTGCAATCCGTGCATCGTATTCCGATGACGCAATTATCCGATGATTCCCGCGTGGAATTCCTGTCGATTCCCGAAAGCGACCGTCCCGTCATTCGCCTGCGAATCTGGGACAGCACGATACATGCGCCGACAGCCGCCTTCCTCTACCAGTTCCGCGAACTCGTGGCCGGCAGGGTGACGCGCGTCGCCAATCTCGAACAGCCGGTTTTCGCTTGGCGGTGAGCATTTTTGGCGGTGAGCTTTTTGGCGTTAAGCGCTGCTGACGTTGAGGCTGCTGGCGTCGATTATTCTTCACGTCCGGTTTTCCGATCGTGCGCGGCTTCTTCCGCAATCCAAGCGTCGGCAGTCGCCCAAGCGTCCGCGACGCTGAAATGCAGCGCCGCGCGTTGCGCGAGATCCTGCGCGTCTGCGGCCATCAGAACATCGGCCACGGATTGTTTTACGCGCGCGAGATAGAGACGACGGCCGGATGCGGCGATCTGCCTGTCGCATTCGATCAATCCTTCGAGCGCGGTCGAATCGATGTCCGAGGTTTCTTCAAGGCTGAGAATGACCGCGCGCGCGGCGCCATCGGCCTTCAGGCGCGCAGCAAGCTCCGTGAAGACGAATTCCGCATTGGCGAAGAACAGCGGCTCCGTCGGCCGCAGCACCACGATCCGCGGATCGACGCAGGCGTCGGGCTGGCTTGCCTCGATGAAATCGTGCCCATCCTTGAGGCGGCCGAGTTCGACGATCCTCGGGTTCGCCATACGCTGCAATATGGCGACGATGGACAGCGCGACCGCCAGCAGAATGCCGTCCACCACGCCGGACAGCATGACGCCGAGCGCCGCGATCAACGCGACATATTGATCGCGGTTGATCCGCCACAGATGCAGGAGCGGCGCGGGATTGAGCGCGTCGAGCAGCGCCGCCACGACGATTGCCGCCAGCACCGGCTGCGGCAGGCGGGCGATCAGGGGCGCGGCCGCAACGACCAGCGCCAGCACCGCCAAGCCCGCGACAGGCCCGCTCAGGCGCGTGCGCGCGCCGGCGGCCTCCGCCGCAACGCTTGCCGAAAAGCCCGCGCCTACGGGCATGCCGCGGGCAAGGCCCGCAAGCAGGTTCGCCACGCCCAGCGCCAGCAGTTCGCGGTTGGAGCCGATGTCGTCGCCGTGGCGCAGGGCAAGGCTGCGCATGGAGCCCCAGGATTCCGCGAATATGATGAGAAAGAGAGGCGCTGCGACCTCCGCAAGCTGCGTCCATTCGCGCCAGGAAAGGTTGGGAACGCCGGCCTGAACCGGAAAGAGTTCGATGACGCCGGCAAGTCGCACGCCATACGCGGAAAGGTCGAGCGCATGAGAGAGCGCAATGCCCGCAACCAGCACGATGAAGGGGCCTGGCAGCGCGCGGTAACGCCGCAATGCGATCAATCCGGCAAGCGCTGCAAGGCCGATTGCAAGGCTCGCCATGTTCCATGAGCGCCAGTTGCGCGCGAGTTCGGCGGCGACGTGAAACGGATTGCCCGAGACGCCTTCGAGCGCGAGCATGGTCGCAAATTGTCGCGCCACGATCGTCACCGAAAGGCCGAAGGCAAAGCCGCGCAGCACCGGCCGCGAGATGAAGCTGGACAGGCGCCCCAGTTGCAACACGCCGGCGACGAGAAAGAACAGGCCGGCAAGGCATACGGCGCCGGCGGCGATCGCCTCGCGGTCGATAGCCGGCGCGCGCTGGGCGAATGTTGCTATTGCAGCCGCGATAATGGCGGCCGACGACGAGGTCGGCGTAACCATGGCGTAGCGCGAACGCCCGATCGCCGCATAGGCGATGAGGCCGATGATCGCAGCGACGACGCCATGCTGCGGCGACAATCCCGCAATGGAGGCGTAGGCGACGGATTCCGGCAGCAGAAGACCGGCGACCGAAAGCCCTGCGATCAGATCGTAACGCATGTGGCGAAATTCAGATCAACCGCGCAGGCAAGTCAATCGGCGCCGGTTGCGCCCGTTTACGCGGGCTTGCCCGCGCGCTCCTTCAGAAAGGCGTCATGGCGCGCCTTGAGGTTTCCGGCGAGCGCGTCGGCGATCAGCTTCCTCGTTTCCGGTACGCCGTAGAGCGCGACGAAGGAGCCGAAACGCGGGCCGCGGTCTTCGCCGAGCAGCACCTGATAGAGCATGTTGAAAAAATCGTTGGATACGCCGGGCCGTTCGGGCGTCGCGGTCTTGGCCTTGAAGTCCTGATAACGCGGTATTTTTCGCGCGATGTCGTAGAGCCTGGTCTGGATGTTTGCCGCAAGATCGCCATCGGGCGGATATGCGGCCGTTTTCGCATCGCCCAGCATCGCTTCGATTTGCGTCAAAGCGTCGCGCTCGACATCGTCGGGCAGACGGTACTTTTTTTCCAGCCGCACGAAGTCGCGGAAATAGGCGACCGCGTAGCCGACGAGCCTGTCGAGCTTTGGATGGTTCTCCGGCAAGGCGCCCGGCGCATAGCGGCGCAGGAATCCCCAGAGCACGGAAGCGTCCTCGCTGTTGGCCACGGCCGCAAGGTTCAGCAGCATGCCGAAGGAAACGCTCGTTCCATGCGCATCGTCCTTGCCTTGATGGCGCAGAACCTCGGCTGGCGGCGGTTCGCCATTGTGGATGTGCCAGACGGGATTGCCGAGCCGTTCCTTCCACGCCTGGTTCGGATAGCGGTCCAGAAAACCCAGATATTCGTCGACCGTGCGCGGGATGACGTCGAAGTAGAGACGCTTGGCGGCGCCAGGCTTCTGGAACATGAATTGCGCGAGGCTTTCGGGACTGGCGTAAGTCAGCCATTCCTCGATGGTCAGGCCATTGCCCTTTGATTTGGATATCTTCTGGCCCTTCTCGTCGAGGACGAGCTCGTAGTTGAAGCCTTCGGGCGGCGTTCCGCCGAGCGCACGCACGATGGCGCCCGACAGCTTCACGGAATCGATCAGATCCTTGCCGGCCATTTCGTAATCGACATTGAGCGCATACCAGCGCATCGCCCAGTCCGGCTTCCATTGCAGCTTGCAATGGCCGCCCGTCACGGGCGTCTCGTAGAGGTCGCCGGTCGCAGGATCCTTCCACGAAATCGTGCCTTTGGCGGCGTCATGCCCTTCGAGCGGCGTCTGCATGACATGCCCCGTCACGGGATGGATCGGCAGGAAGGGCGAATAGGTGCCCGCGCGCTCCTGCCGGAATGTAGGCAGCATGATCTTCATGACCGCGTCGTAGCGCGCCAGCATGTGCAGCAGCGCGGCGTCGAACCGACCACTTTTGTAATATTCCGTCGATGACGCGAATTCGTATTCAAAGCCGAAGGCGTCGAGAAAGGCGCGCAGCCGCGCATTGTTGTGCGCGCCAAAACTCTCGTGCGTGCCGAAGGGGTCGCGCACCTGCGTCAGCGGCTTGTGCAGATCCTGCGCCAGCATGTCCTTGTTGGGCACGTTGTCGGGCACTTTGCGCAGGCCGTCCATATCGTCGGAAAAGGCGAGGAGGCGCGTCTTCACCCGGCCCCCGGTCAGAACCTCGAAGGCCCGGCGCACCATGGTCGTGCGCGCCACTTCGCCGAACGTGCCGATATGCGGAAGGCCCGAGGGGCCATAGCCCGTCTCGAACAAAACCTCGTCCTTCGGCTTCTTTTCCAGCCGCGCGACCAGTTTGCGCGCCTCCTCGAACGGCCATGCCTGTGAGACGCGGGCGGCTTCGAGGAGGGTCTGGGGCGCAATGGCGGGGGCGGCGGGCATAATGTTTCCTGGCGATTTCGAGGCTGCGGAAAGTAGAAACTTGCAGCAATCGCGTCAACGCGAGGCGCGGTTGACGCCTGTGGCGGACTTGCTATCGAACATGGACGAGAACCTGCGCGCCGCAGTAAACGGGGCGTTCGGGCTTATCAATCGCGAGACCGACATGAAACCAATTTTGAAACGAGTTTTGCATGCGACCGATTTCGGCCCCCAGAGCGCGCCGGCTTTCGCGCACGCCCTGCGCATCGCACTCGACGCCAGGGCGAAACTATACCTTCTGCATGTCGGCGGGCCGGACGAAGGCGCCCATTGGGCGCAATTTCCGCATGTGCGCGAAATGCTCGGCAGATGGGGGCTGCTCGATCCGAAAAAGCCGCCTTCCGCCATCGAAACCGAGCTGGGGCTGCATGTCGCCAAAGTCAGTTTTCGCGCCGCCGACGCCCGCACGGCGATCGTCGATTTTGCGGTCAAGCACGAGTGCGACCTGCTCGTTCTCTGGACGCACGATCGCCACGGGCTGCGCGGCTGGCTCGGCGCAAGCATGGCCGAGGATGTCGCCCGCAAGTCCCGCGCCCAGACATTGTTCCTGCCCGGCGATGCGCCCGGCTTCGTCGACATGGCGAGCGGCCGCATGGACATTGATTCGGCGCTCGTTCCTGTCGGCGACGAATTCAATTCGACATTTGCGCTGCGCCGGATCGAGGCGACATTCCGCGTGATCGCGCCGCGCGCGCGCCTGACGTTCCTGCATGTCGGCGCCCAGGCGCCGCGGCTGACCGACGAAACCGGCGCGTCATTCGAACTTCCTGTCGTGTTGCGCCAGGGCGATGTCGTGGAGACCATCGTTGCGGCCGCACGCGAATGCGGCGCGCGCATCGTCGCCATGCCGACTGCGGGCCGTCATGGCCTGTTCGACGCCCTGCGCGGCTCGACGACGGAGCGCGTTCTGCGCGAAGCCGGCCTGCCGCTGCTGGCTGCGCCCATAGCCGGGTAATCGGGCGGCGGGACCGGCGGGCCCGCGCAACGTTTCGATACGCCGCCCGCTTCGGTCAAACGCCCGCCCCGCCGTCGGGTCGTGAGCATTGGCCTACGACGACGGTTTTGCGGTTCGCATCCCGAGTTCTTTCAGGAGCGTTGCATCCTTGTCGCGGCCGGGGTTGCCGGTGGTCAGCAAGACATCGCCGGTGAACATGGAATTGGCGCCGGCCAGGAAGCAAAGAGCCTGGGCTTCGTCGCTCATGGCGTTGCGTCCCGCCGAAAGCCGCACCACGCTTTGCGGCATCAGGATCCGGGCGAGCGCCGTCAGCCGGACGAAGGCGAGCGGGCCTGCGGGTTCCGCCTTGTCCAGCACCGGCGTCCCTTCGATCTTCTGCCACATGTTGAGCGGAACGCTCTCGGGATGGCGCTCCAGCGTGGCCAGCGTGACCAGCATCGAGATGCGATCGTCGACGGTTTCGCCCATGCCGACGATGCCGCCGCAGCAGACCTTGACGCCGCCCGCCCTGACATGGGCAAGCGTGTCCAGGCGGTCGTCCATCGTCCGGGTCGTGACGATCTCGGGATAGAAGGCCCGCGAGGTGTCGATGTTGTGGTTGTAATAGTCGAGACCGGCGTCCGCGAGCCGGTCGACCTGCGCCGGCGTCAGCATCCCGAGGGTTACGCAGGTTTCCAGCCCCATCGCCTTGACCCCCTCGATCATGGCGCAGACGGCGTCCATGTCGCGGTCCTTCGGGCTGCGCCATGCCGCGCCCATGCAGAACCGCGAGGCGCCGCCCGCCTTGGCGCGCCGCGCCTCGGCCAGCACGCGCTCGACCTGCATGAGCTTGCTTGCCTGCACGCCGGTCTCCCATTGGGCGCTTTGCGAGCAATAACCGCAATCCTCGGGGCAGCCGCCGGTCTTGATCGACAGCAGCGTCGCCGTCTCGATCTCGGCGGGATCGAAATATCGGCGATGAACCTCCTGAGCGCGAAACAGCAGCTCGGGGAAAGGCAGGTCATAGAGCGACCGCGCTTCGGCCTCGGTCCAGTCGTGACGCAATTCGGGGCGGGGCGTTCCGGCCTGCTGCGCGGGCAGGCCGGAGAAATGCGCCGTCGCGCTCATTGGCCGGCTTTCCGGAGAAGGCGGGCCGGGATCAGGGCGGCGCCAAAGGCCACCAGCGCGATATTGATGAGATCGCCGAGGATGAAGGGCATGAAACCGAGCGGAATGATCTGGCCTGCGGGGACGTAGAGGCCGAGCCACGGCAGCCCGACGGCATAGATCACGCCGAGGCCGGCGATCATCGCCAGGGCCTTGCCGACCGGGCCGCGGTTTTGGGCGAGCGAACCCGTCACCCAGCTTGCAGCCAGAAAGCCGAGCAGGTAGCCGCCGGTCGGGCCCGCCATGTAGGCAAGGCCGATTCCGCGCTCGGGCGTTCCCGAAAACACCGGCAGGCCAGCGGCGCCTGCGGCGAGATAGGCAAAAAACGTCGCGGTGGCGAGCCGGGGGCCGACCGTGACGGCGATGGCCATGACCGCCAGTGTGTGCAAGGTCATCGGAACCGGCCAGGAAGGCGTCCTCAGTTTTGCGCACAGGGTGATAAGGGCTGCGCCGAGAATGATGGTTGCGATCGTCCTCGCGGCTGTCCGGTGTTCCGGTCTGGCGATGGTTGCTGCCTGGGTCATGCTGGATCCTGAATTATAGATAATATTTGGAACTATCTATATAGAATCCATATTCGAGACTGACTCGCAACCCTTATAATAGATAATTTTATCCGACTATCACGAAAGCATCCCGCTTCCGCCCGCCCGCCGCCGGAACCGGGCGATGTCCGATCCATTGCACATGGCGCGCAAGGGTCGAGCAGACCGTCTCCACGTCGCCTTTCCGCAAGCCGGCCAGTATGGCGCGATGATCGTGGTCGGTTCGGATCTCCCAGTCCGACCGCCAGGCCGAAAAGAGGAAGCGGGCGCTTGCGGCATGCAGATCGTCGATCGCGGCGAGCAGGCGGGGCATCCTGCACGGCGCGATAATCAGCCGGTGAAAACGGCGGTTCGCCTCTTCCCAGGAGCGGACGTCGCGGGAATTGTCGCCGGCCTTGGTGGCGTCTTCGGCTGCATCGAGGATCGCGGCGGTCAGATGCGGGACGGCGTGGCGCAGCGCCAGCACTTCGAGCGCGGCGCGCATTTCGGCCACTTCCCTGACCTCCGACAAGTCGAAGGCGGCGACACGCACGCCCCGGCGCGGTTCGCTTACGGCAAGCCCCTGCGCCTCGAGCCGGCGGAAGGCTTCGCGGACGGGAACGTGGCTCGCGCCGAATTCCTCGGCGATATGATCCTGCCGCAACCGGGAGCCGGGCTCGATCTCGCCGGCGATGATGCGGTCGGCAAGCGTGCGGCTGATGCGGGCGGCGAGTGTCTCTTCGGATTTTGCGACCATGTTTTATAGATAATTTCGATCGCGCAATTTGTCGATCCGCCAGGCGCCGAGAGCGGCGTGCTGCGCGCCCTCAAGGCGCGACCCAACATGGCGGCGGCGCCGAGGCCGAAATGCGCGACATTCTGGAATCGGCGGTTCGTCCCGCCGTGGAGTTCTTCCCTCTAACTCTCTGTTTTCGGCAACGCGCCAGGGACGGTTGCGGAGTATCCGTCTGGCGCCGAAATCGACACAAGCGACACGGCCCAGAGGGTCATTGCGGCGGGAAAATCTGGTTCCACTGGGTTTTCATGTCAATCACCGGCCAGCCGTTCGCCGCAGCCTGGTCGAGCCCTTGGTCGAGCTTTCCAACCGCCGAGCGCCGGTCGTAAGCCCATTCGCGCACTTCATCGGTATGATGGACATACATGCACAGCGTCGGCTGTATCCGGCCCAGACAGGTCCACTGCATCATTTCCAGATCGCCGTCGGAATTGCCGAACGCCGCGATCGGCCGGCGCCCGACGCGCTGCATGATGCCGACAGGCTTGCCTGCCTTGTCATCGATGAAATCGATCTCCGGCAGCCGGACAATCGTCGGGTCTCCATCGCGCATCTCGAACTTCAGCTTGGTTCTGGAGCCGATAACCTGCTGGGGCGGGACGCCATAGATTCTTTCCGTCCATGCGCGCATGAAATCCACCCCGCCGCCCGAGACGATATAAATTTTGAACTCGTTCTTGCGCAGATAGGCGAGTAGTTCCATCATCGGCTGATAGACCATCTTCGTATAGAGCCTTCCCGTCTCCGGATGACGCGCCTTCTCGATCCAGTCGTTGACGATTTGTCTGAATGCGGTTTCCGTCATGCCGGTATGGGTCGCATTGACGACTTGTAGCAATTTGCCGGTGATTTCCTTCTCGTCGCCTGACAGAAGCGTCTTCAAATCGTTGCGCAGGATTGAGGCGAAGGGCTCCCTGGTCTTCCATTCTGGATGCGCGGGGGCGAGCGCCTTGACCCTGTCGAGCGCGAAGGCGAGCTGATTGTAATAGGGCTGTTCCGACCATAGGGTTCCGTCATTGTCGAACACCGCGATACGGTCGGCGGGCGCGACGTAATCGGCTGTCCCGCTTTTCGTGATGGCGGCGACGAAAGACAGGATCGCCTTTTTGGGCGCGCCGTCGTTCCATGAAGGCAGGCGATCCTGCGCCCAGGCGCCTGAGGATATGATAGCGAGGACGGCGGCGCATGCCGCTCTGAAGTCTTTCGTGGTTCCGGCCTTCATTCGTCGTGCATCGTTTCGTTCAACCATTGGCGGTATCTCCGGCCAGGGCGCCTTCGATCATTGCGGGAGGTCTTTCACGACCGTCTCCATCTCCTTCAGGGTCTGGTCGTCGGGGTTGGCGGCTTGGGCCTGTTGCAGGACGCGCTGCGCCGCGCTCTTCTGGCCACGAGCCAGATTGATCTGCACGAGCATCGTCCAGCCTTGCACGAGTTGGGGATCTTCCTCGACCGCTTCGCTGAACGCGGCATATGCGGCACGCATGTTTCTCACCCCAAGCGCGATCCCGCCCAGCGCCATATGGGTTTCCGGGAAATCCGACCGGGCCTGGAACGCGGCCATGAATTCGGCGTTCGCCTTGCGGTATTCAGCGACGACGCCGGCCTCTACGCCGGGGCCGACGGCGCCGATCAATTCCTTGGCGGCGGCAATTCGCACGGATTTGACCGTATCGGATAAAACCGGCGCCAGAACGAGGACGCGCTCCGGCGCTGGAATGCCGCGCTGGAGCATTGCGGCTGCGGCGCGCACGATCGGATCGCCATCCCGGAGCAGAGGCTGCGCACGCGCAGCGATCTTTGGATCGGCTGCCGGGCGCAACAGGTCGAGCGCGGTTGCGCGCACGATGCCGGCTTGCCCCGCATCCGCGGCGATGGCCAGCAGGGCGTCCGCCTGGTGCAGCGGATTTACGTTGGCTTGCGCAAAAACAGTCGCAAAATGGCCGCCCCGATGAAGCGAGTGCGGAAAGCGCTTTTTCAACTCGTCCTGCGCCCAGGCGGCGGTCTTGTCCTTATGGCAGTCGTTGCAGGTGTCGGGAACGCCGATGGCTGCCGACAGATCCGGCCGGGGAACCCTGAAACTATGGTCGCGCCGTTTGTCGACGCCCATGTAGACGCGCGCCATCATATGGCAGCTTTTGCATTCGGCGCCCTTCGAGCCTGTCGCGTGAAAATGATGTTCCGGCGTATCGTAGTTCTTCTTTGCAAGTGAGGAAAAATTCGGATTGCCGGCGGGTGAGTGACATTGCGTGCAAAGCGCGTTTCCTTCGGCGCGAAGCTGCCCTGAATGCGGCTCGTGGCAGTTCGAGCAGCGAACGCCCTTCCGGCTCATCTTCGATTGCAGGAACGAACCGTAGACATAGACTTCGTCCTTGATCGCGCCGTCGGGGTAATAGAGACCAGGCCGCAACAAGGCGATGCTGTAGGCGTCGGCAAATTTCGTTCCCGCCGGGGGCGTTGAATCGGTAAGCGTCTCGCGCCGGGAATGGCATCCGGCGCATTGCTGCGTTTCGACCGCAGCCGGACGGCCCGCGAAAGCGATGTCGAGCCCCTTGTCGCCTTGCCCCCTGTCGTCTTGCCCTTTGTCGTCTTGCCCTTTGTCGTCTTGCCCCTTGTCGTCTTGCCCCTTGTCGTCCAGCTTCTTGCCGGCGCCGCGCGAGCGCGCCCAGTCGACATGCCTTGCGCCGGCGCCGTGACAGGCCTCGCAGCCGACGCCGGTCTCCGACTGGACGCTGTGATACCGGCGTGTCCGGGGATCGTAATTCTTCCTGTAATCGGTTGCGTGGCATTCGGCGCAGCGGCCATTCCAGTTCTTGTACGGTCCGGTCCAGTGAAGGCCGTCGGCGGCGGAGATTTTCTGCTCGGGAAAGAGGGGGTACCAGCGCTTGTCGATCGTGTCCCAGGCGACGTCGAACGCCTGGAGGCGCCCGGGATCGGTCTCGATGAGATATTGCTGGAGAGGCGTGACGCCTGCCGTATACCTGACCTTGTATTCGTGCGTCTTGCCGTCGGCTCCTTGCGTAGCGATGAAAAAATCGCCCCCCTTTCTGGTGAAGCGCGTTTCAACGCCATTATGCGTGAAGATCGCGCCGGAAAAATCGCCGAGCACTGTTTTTTCATCCGGCGCATTCCAGGCGTTGGCGTGATGCGATCTTCGCCAGGCGGAATAGGGTTTTTCGTGGCATTGCGCGCAGGCCTGGCTGCCAACATAGTCCTGTCGCGCCTCGGGCGCCGCCTGCCCGAATGCGGCAGGGCAGGCGATGAGAACGAAAACAATCGCCGCGGCGAATTTCGCCAGGCGCATCACGAGCGCCCTGATGCACGACGGCGCCGGACCGTCAATCCAGTGAAAATCAATCCAGTGAAAATCAATCCAGTGAAAGAGGCCATATGTCGATCTCTATATGTCGATCTTTGACGCCGGAAGCGGCGTTACGTTTCCCCCGGCTGTAATCCGCAATGAAGTTACGCCCATACTTTCCTAAGCTGCGGTTTGACGGCGACGATATTGTACAGCCGCCACCACCCCCAGCCTATTGCCAAAGCTCAGGGTTTAATAGATTGAAATAGGGTTCAAAATTCAATATTTGAGTCTGCGCTCCAGGCCCTTTACTCTTTCTCCGAATTGAGGGCATGTTGTCTCCGGCGGCATCAATGTCATTTGGACAATAAGCCGCCACTTGGACAATAAGCCGCTACTTGGACAATAAGCCGTCACTTGGACAATAAACCGCCACTTGGACAATAAAAGGAACCCGCGATGAAACTGCGACGAATGCTGGCGACAGTCCTATTGTCCGCCACGACGGTGCTGACGGTCGGGTGGTCGGTCCAGGCACAGCCGCAGCAGGCGCCCGCCAAGCCGAACATTCTTGTGATATTCGGCGATGATATCGGCCAGACGAACCTGTCGACCTATAGTTTCGGGTTGATGGGTTATCGCACGCCCAACATTGACCGTATTGCGAATGAAGGGCTGAAATTCACCGATTATTACGCCGAGCAGAGCTGCACGGCGGGACGCTCGACGTTCATTACCGGCCAGTCGACGTTGCGAACGGGCCTGTCCAAGGTCGGCGTGCCGGGCGCCAAGCTCGGGCTTCAGGCAATTGACGTGACCATGGCTTCGGCGCTCAAAGACCTTGGCTATGCGACCGCGCAATTCGGCAAAAATCATCTGGGCGATCTGGACGAATATCTGCCGACTGCGCACGGGTTCGATGAATTTTTCGGCAATCTCTACCATCTGAATGCAGAGGAGGAGCCGGAGAATTTCAACTATCCGCGCGATCCTGAATTCCGCAAGAAATTTGGCCCGCGCGGCGTGCTGAAATCGTCCGCCGACGGCAAGATCGAGGACACAGGTCCGCTGACGCGCAAGCGCATGGAGACGATCGATGACGAAACGTCCGGCGCCGCCATCGACTTCATCGAACGTCAGGCGAAGGCCGGCAAGCAGTTCTTCGTCTGGATGAACACCACGCGGATGCACTTCCGCACCCATGTGCGCCCCGAGCACCGCAGCAAACCCGGCCTGGCCGCGCTCACGGAATATGCCGATGGCATGATCGAAACCGACAAGGTCATCGGCACGATTCTCGACAAGCTCGATCAGCTCAAACTCGCCGACAACACGATCGTCATTTATACGACGGATAACGGTCCGCATCAGAACGCCTGGCCGGACGCGGCCACCACACCCTTCCGCAGCGAGAAAAACACCAATTGGGAAGGCGCCTACCGCGTGCCGGCGCTGATCCGCTGGCCGGGGCACATCAAACCGGGCTCCGTCGCCAACGGCATCTTTTCCGGTCTCGACTGGTTTCCGACTTTGCTGGCGGCGGCTGGCGACACGACCATCAAGGATCGCCTGCTCAAGGGCGCGACGATCGACGGCAAGCGGTACAAGAACCATCTCGACGGCTACAACCAGCTCGACTATCTGACGGGCAAGAGCCCCGAGAGCGCCCGCAAGGAATTCTTCTACTTCAACGATGACGGCGATCTCGTGGGGGTTCGTTACGAAAACTGGAAGCTCGTCTTCGAGGAGCAGCGCATGAAAGGCACGTTCGCTGTCTGGGCCGAGCCCTTCGTCAAGCTGCGCATACCGAAGATGTTCGATCTGCGCGCAGACCCCTATGAACGCGCCGACATCACCTCGAACACCTATTACGACTGGCTGATCGACCACAGCTATCTGGCGGTTCCCGCACAGGCGATCGTGGCGAAATTCTTTGGTACGTTCAAGGAATACCCGCCTGCGCAACGCCCGCCGAGCTTCTCGATCGACCAGATTCAGGAGGGCGTTCGACAGCAGTTCGATAAAATGAGGAGCGGCCAGTAACGGAACCGGATGAGTTCTTGAACCTTGCAGCCCGTGGCTGCAAGGTTTGCTTCCGGCCTGGCCTCAGGATGGCGTTCGGAGCGGGAAATTCAGGGATGGCCTTCGAGGCGGGAAATAATGACGGCGCTCGATTCCATTCGTGAAATTCAATCCAGGATGAACGCATCCATCATTGGTCAGGAGCGTGTGGTCGAGCGCCTCGTGATCGCGCTCCTGTCCAATGGCAATGTCATTCTCGAAGGATTGCCCGGCCTCGCCAAGACGCGAGCCATCAAGAGCCTGTCGCAGGCGCTGGAAAGCGAGTTCAGCCGCATCCAGTTCACGCCGGATCTTTTGCCCTCCGACGTCACCGGCGGCGAGATCTACCGGACACAGGGCGATGGCGGCGGCTCGTTCGAGTTTCGCAAGGGCCCGATTTTCGGCAATCTCGTGCTTGCCGACGAAATCAACCGTGCGCCGGCAAAGGTGCAATCGGCGCTTCTCGAGGCGATGGAAGAAAGGCAGGTCACCGTCTCCGGCGTGCGTTATCCGTTGCCCGACCTGTTCATGGTGCTGGCGACGCAAAATCCGATCGAGCAGGAAGGCACGTATCCTCTGCCGGAGGCGCAGATGGACCGCTTCCTCATGCATGTCTCTATCGGCTATCCCAGCGATTCGGACGAGATAAACGTGATGCGCCTCGTGCGCGCGGAACAGGCTGTAGCGCCGCCGCCGGCGCCGAAATTGCCCCAGAGCGTGATTTTCGACGCCCGCAGGGAAATCGACGCCGTGAAAATGGTCGAGGCGGTCGAGAGCTACATCGTGACGCTGGTCGCCGCCACGCGCCGCCCCGCGCAGTTCGGCGACCGGTTGAAGGACTGGATCAGCATAGGCGCCAGTCCGCGCGGCACGTTGGCGCTCGACCGGACTTCGCGCGCTTTTGCGTGGTTGCAGGGACGCGATTACGTGACGCCCGAGGATGTTCAGAATGTCGCTGCGGACTGCCTGCGCCATCGCATTTCGCTCACCTACGAGGCGAGTGCGGACGGCCGGAACGCCGACGATGTGGTCTGCGAATTGATCCGCCAAGTAGCGGTAGCCGTATAATGTAGCGGTAGCGGTGTGATGTGGCGGTGGCGAGATAGCGCAGCGGCAAGGAGCGATCCGGGAAAGGCCCGCGCTTATATAACTCTCGACGATCTGTTGCGTCTGAACCATCAGGCCAGAGGTTTCGGCTTTCTGCCGAAACAGCCGGTTCATTCGCTGCTGGCCGGCCGTCACGCCTCGCGGCTGCGCGGGCGCGGCCTCGAATTCGAGGAATTGCGTCATTATTACGAGGGCGACGATGTGCGCGCCATCGATTGGCGCGCCACTGCGCGGCTCGGCGCGCCGCAAATGCGCGTTTACACCGAGGAGCGCGACCGCCCCGTTCTGCTGCTGGTCGATCAGCGGCTCGGCATGTTTTTTGGCAGTCGCCATGCGATGAAGTCGGTCATCGCGGCGGAGGCGGCGGCGCTGTCGGCGTGGCGCGTCGTATCGCTTGGCGACCGCGTTGGCGGCGTTGTTTTTTCCGAGAACGGCATCGACGAGATCCGGCCGCGCGCGCGCCGCGCCGCCATTGGGCCGCTGTTTGAAGCGATCGTCCGGCACAATCGCGCCCTCAGGGCCGACGATACGCGCCCCAGCGACCCCGGCTTGCTGAACGCCGCGCTTGCCAAGGCGCGCCAGCTTCTGCCCCATGACGGGCTTTTGAGCCTGATCACGGACGCCGGCGGCGCCGATGCGCAAACCGTGCGGCTCGTGACGCAGATCAGCGCGCATAACGACGTGCTGGCGATCTTCGTGTCCGATCCGCTCGAAAGCGAACTGCCCGATATCGGCCGGGCTGCTCTGGCCGAAGGCGCCCGGCAGGTCGAGATCGACACCGGCATACGCGGCCTTCGCGATGAATTCGCCACGCGCTTCGTCGAGCGGCGCAACGCCATCCATGGTTTCTCGCGCCGGCGCGCCATTCCCGTTCTGCAATTGACGACCGCGCGCGACACCGCCGACCAGTTGCGCGAACTCCTTGGCCGCCGCCTCGCCCGAAAGGCGGCGCCGCAACCGGGGGAGCCGGCGCAGTGAGCGATCCCGCCAGCCTCTCCAATCTGCGCGACATTTTTGCGCCGCCGCCAGTTCCGTGGTGGCCGCCCGCGCCCGGCTGGTGGATTCTCGCCGCATCGGCGCTTGGCGCGCTGGCGATCTTCATCGTTGCTGCGGTCCGGCGCTATCGCCGCAACGCCTATCGTCGCGCCGCGCTCGTCGAACTGGCCGCTCTCGCGGCGACAGACGATCCCGCAGCGCGTATCCGGGCCGTCTCCGCCATTCTCAAGCGCGCTGCGCTGGTTGCCTATCCGAGAGCCGAAACCGCGAGCCTCACCGGCTCCGGATGGCTTGCCTTCCTCGATCGCACGGCGGGCGCCGACAGTTTCACCCGCAGACCGGGCGCCTCGCTCGAGAGCGCGGCCTATGGCGCCGGCTCCGGCGACTTCGCGGCGATCCTGACGGCGGCGCGCCGCTGGGTGAAGCGCCACCGGGCGGCGGGATAGCGCAATGCTCGGTTTCGCCTATCCCTGGATTGCGCTGCTGGCCCCCTTGCCGGCGCTCGCCTATTGGCTGCCGCCGCCCTATACGACGGTCCGCGCAGCGGTGCGGGCGCCGTTCTTCGCCGAAATCGTCAGGCTTTCCGGCGGCCGGACGCAGGACGGCGCGGGGGTGAGCCGGCGCGGGCCCTGGCGCATGCTCATGCTGATCGTCTGCTGGTGCCTGGCGCTTGGCGCGTTGATGCGCCCGCAATGGACTTTGCCGCCGATCCATCGCGACCTGCCGGCCCGCGATCTGCTGTTGCTGGTCGATCTTTCGGGTTCGATGGACACCAGAGACTTCACCGACGCCACAGGCGCTAAAGTCAACAGACTGACGGCCGTGAAGCAGGTGCTGGACGACTTTCTCGCCCGGCGCGAGGGCGATCGCGTTGGCGTCGTCGTGTTCGGCAATGCGCCTTTCATGCTGGCGCCCTTCACCACCGACCTCAAGCTCGTCCGCCAGTTGCTGGGCGAGATGCAGGTCGGCATGGCCGGCCCGCGCACCGTGTTCGGCGACGCCATCGGCCTCGGCGTCAATCTCTTTGCAAAATCGGATGCGCCCGCCAAAACCATGATCGCGCTGACCGATGGCAACGATACCGCAAGCAGCGTCCCGCCGGCGGAGGCGGCGCGTGTCGCCAGGGACAGGGGCATTGTCATTCACACCGTCGCCGTGGGCGATCCGGCTGCGGCAGGCGAAGACAAGCTGGATGAGAATGCCCTGCGCGAGGTCGCGACCGTCACCGGAGGCGGCTATTATCGCGCGCTCGACCGCGAGCAACTGGCCGGCGCCTATCGCCGCCTCGACGCCATCGAGACGCGCATGGTCGAGACCGTCGCGTTCCAGTCCAGGGTCGAATTGTACTGGCTGCCGCTTGCGGCGCTCATTGCGCTCTCCATGCTGGCGCAGGCGTTGCGGCTCGTGCGATGGCCGCGCCCGCGAATGGCGGAGGCGCCGCAATGATGGACGCCTTCGCTGCTTTTCATTTCCTGCGGCCCTGGTGGTTGCTTCTGATCCTGCCGGCCCTGGCCCTGTGGCGGCTGGAGCGATACGCATCCGACACCACGACGCGCTGGCGCGCAGCGATAGATCCCGTGCTGCTCGGCCATCTCATTGTGGGCGGCGCGTCCGGTCGCCGGATCGCCCCGGGCGACCTGCTGCTTGCCGGCTGGATCCTCTGCGTGCTGGCGGTCGCCGGACCGGTCTGGCGGCAGGCGCCCTCGCCCTTTGCGCAGAACGCCAGACCGGCGATGTTCGTCCTGAAGGTCGCGCCATCCATGCTGGGCGACGACCTTCAGCCGACCCGGCTCGACCGCGCCCGGCAGAAGATGAGCGATCTGCTCGCCTTGCGCGAAGGCGCCCCGACTGGCCTCGTCGCCTATGCCGGCTCCGCCCATCTGGCGCTGCCGCCAACGCCCGACGCGGCTGCGGTCGAGACCATGGCCGCTGCGCTTGCGCCGGACGTGATGCCGCGCGAGGGCGACGATCTCTCCGGCGCCATAGAGCTTGCCGCGCAGGTGTTGAAAGACGGGGGCGAGGGCGGCTCGATCGTGGTTTTTGCCGACACGGTCTCGCCCGCGGAAATCGCCGCGCTCGCGCGCGCGCGCGGTGCGCCGGTGACGCTGTTCGCCATGCAGCCGGCCGACAGAGCGGCCGCCGATCCCGGCATTAAAGCAGCGGTCTCCGCCCTCGGCGCCGATCTCGTGGCGCCGACGCCAGACGCCAGCGATGTCGGGAAGCTTGCACGCACGCTTGCCCGGCGCGGGGCCGCGCCTCCGGTTGCAGGAGACGCCCCGCAATGGGAGGAGGCGGGTTATTGGCTGACGCCATTCATCGTATTGCTGGCGCTCGGCTGGTTCCGCAGGGGATGGGTTCTGGCATGAGCACGGGCAAAGCCATGGCCGGGCTTGTCGTTGCGCTTTGTCTTGCGCTTGGCGTTGCATGGCGGCTGGTCGGCTGGAGCGCGCTGTGGGCCAGTCCCGATCAGCATGGGCGCCGTCTGTTCGAGCAGGGCCGCTACCAGGCGGCGGCGGACGCCTTTCTCGATCCGATGTGGCGCGGCGTGGCGCTGATGCGCGCCGGCAATTTCAAGGACGCGGCCACGGCGCTCGCCGGCATAGACACGGCGGAAGGCGCCTACGACCATGGCAATGCCCTGACGATGCTCGGCAAATATAGCGATGCGACCGCACGGTACGACCGCGCGCTGGCGCTCAGGCCCGATTACGCCGACGCTGCGGCGAACCGGAGGATTGCGCAATTGCGGGCCGAACGGATGAAGGCGCCGGGGGGCGATGCCGGCGATCAGCGCCTGGGCGCCGACGAAATCGTCTATGACAAGGACGCCAGAAACTCCAAGGGCCAGGACACAGCGACCGAGGGAGCGCCGATGAGCGATGAGGCGGTGCGCGCGCTCTGGCTGAAGCGGGTGCAGACACGGCCGGCGGATTTCCTGCGGGCCCGTTTTAGCTACCAGCTTCAGGCGCAGCAGGAGCGGCGGCGGTGAGGAGGCTCGCGCGCATTCTGCTCGCTGTATTGTATGTCGCCGCCCCCGCCGCCGCGCAGGAGACTTCGCCGCCCGTAGTGGTGCGCACCGCTGTCGCGCCGGCGAAAGGCGCCATGATCGGCCAGCATGTCGCATATTATGTCGACGTGATGTTCCGCGGCGAAATGCCAAGGCCGCCGCGCGTGGCGCGGCCCGGGACGCCCGGCATTCAGACATTCCGCTTCGAGACGCAAGGCGCCACTCTGAGCGATGAAATCGCCGGCGTGGCTTATGTCGGCCAGCGCTTTGAATTCGCGCTCTATGCGCGGCGTGGCGGCGATTTTGTCATCCCCTCGCCGGTCGTCGTATTGCTGGACCGCAAGGGCGACGTCACGGGAAAAGCGAAAGGCGATCCCGTTAATCTGGAGGTGATCGCGCCACCCGGCGTCGACCCGTCAGCGCCTTTGGTCGCGACCAGAAGCTTTAACCTCGACGAGCAATGGTCTCCGGCGCCCGATGGCGTCTTCAAGGCGGGCGACGCCATCGTGCGCACCATCGTGCAGACGGCCGAAGACGTGCCCGGCTTCGTGCTGGGCGGCCCGCCGCAGGGCGCGCCCGCCGGCGTGCGCGTCTATGTCGCTGCGCCGGACGTGCAGGACCGCATGGATCGCGGCGCGATCACAGGCCGGCGCGTCGATCGCGTCACTTATGTATTCGAGCGCAGCGGTCGTTTCGAGCTTCCGGCGGCGACGCAGGCCTGGTGGGATATTGGAAGCGGCGCGCTGAAGCACGCAACAGGACCGGCGGCAACGGTCGAGGTCGAGGCCGGCCCGGCGCCCATCGCCGACGGCGGCGCCCGGCTCTGGACGGGATTTGCCTGGACGGGGCTTGGTCTTGCGGGGCTGATCGGGCTTGTTTTGCTGGCAAGGCCGATGTTACGGCGGCGTCAGGCGCGCCGCGCCGATCCCGAAAGCAAGGCGTTCGCCGTGCTGCGCCGCGCCTGCGCCGGCGCCGAGGTCGGCGCGGTCTATCGCAGCTTTACCGATTGGGTAAACCATCTGCCGCCGCAAAAACGCCAGGCGGCGAACCGCAAGGCGACGGCGCTGCGATCCGCTCTGTTCGCCGCCGGTCCGGCGGCCTGGACTGCGAGCGATTCCCGCCGGCTGCTGGGGGATCTCGATGCGCTTCGCCGTTGCGGTCATGCGCACGCCCCGCCGCCGGCGCTGCCGCCGCTCAATCCCGCCGGTCCCGCCCCGGTCGCCCGATGACGGCTGCATATGATTGTTTGTGGCCGATCGTCGTGCGGTCTTTGCGTGGCGCGCTGTATCGCGGCTCCTTCGCCGCCTTTCATTGTGGCTGGATCAGAACCTTGATTTCGCTCGGTCTGGCGGCCAGCCGGTCGAAGGCTTCCGCCGTTCGTTCGAGCGGCAGGCGGCTGGTGACGAGTTGCGATACGGTTTCGCCGTGATCGCCGATCATGCGCAGCGCCCGGGAAAATTCCTCCGGCGTATAGGCGAAACTGTAATCGACGGAAATTTCGCGCACGATTCCATCCTGCGGAACGTGCTTGTCCTCGTGCGGGCAGGCCCCCACCACGATCAGATGCGTATGGCGCGGCGCGTTCTTGAAAATATTGTTCAATATGCCCGGCGCGCCAACGCAGTCGAAAATATTGGGACCGAGCGCGGTTCCGATCTGGTCGGGCGTCAGCAGCGCAGAGATCTGGCTTTCGGCGAAAGCAAGATCGTCCCAATGGCTGAAGGGCGAATCCCTGGCCGGGTCGATGACGATATCGGCGCCCAGCCTTTCTGCCGCCGCGCGCCGTTCGGCTGAGAAGTCGGCCGCCAGAACAGGCCCGCGCCCCTGCGATTTCAGGGCGAGCAGAACGGCCAGGCCGACCGGACCGCAGCCGACGATGACGTTCGGGCCGGCGCGCTTGCAGGCGAGATTTGCCGCATGGAGACCGACCGAGAGCGGCTCGGTCAGGGCGGCGAGATCGTCGCCGATCGCATCGGGAACAAGGATGCAGCGCGATGCGTCCACCACGCTCAGCGTGGCGATGCCGCCGGAATGATCCGGCGACAGGCCGACGATCTGGAACCCGTGCCCATTGGGCGTGAACGGCAGCGGGACAACCCTCTGGCCGGGTTTCAGGGCCGTATCCGTATCGGGCCCGAACGCGATGACGCGCGCGCTGAATTCATGGCCGGGAACGAAGATCGGCAGATTGGCGCGCTCGGGCGCGCTCAAGGGTTCGGCGGCGGCCTTCAGTCCCGATTGCAGGTGAAGGTCGCTGCCGCATATGCCGGCAAACAGCGGCGCCAGCAGCGCCTTGCCGGCGCCGGGAACCGGATCCGGCAGGTCGAGGATTTCTATGCGTCCGTCTCTGAGGGCGGCTGCTCTCATCGTTCACGCCTCCTTAGGCTTACGCTCTCTCGGCTCACGCCTGTTTGGTTCACGCATCCGTCGGGATGTTTTCGTAATAGGGGATCATGATCTGGTTGGGCGTGCTCGGGTCGCCGACCATCGGCGGGATGGCGGGATTGACCACTTCCGGATCGACGATGAGATTGACGCAGACCGGGCGGCGGGTTGCCTGCGCCTCGCGGATGGCGCTCGCGATACGCTCGTGGGAATCGACCATTTCGCCCGCGCCGCCGAAGGCGACCGCCACCTGATCGTAGCGCGTGTTTGCAAGCGAGACGATGCTGCGCCGGTTCTCGCCGAACACGATGTCCTGGCCGCGCCGGGAGATCGCCCAGCAGGAATTGTTCATGACAATGGTGACGATCGGCAGATTGTGCCGGACCATCGTGTCGAATTCCTGAATGTTGAAGCCGACTGCGCCATCGCCCGCAAAGATCGCCACCGGCTTGCCGGGATTGGCGATTGCCGCGCCGATCGCAAAGCCCTGCGCGATGCCGAGGCAGCCGAGATAGCCGTTCTGCATGCACAGGCCGGGGCCGGCCGAGCGCACGACGGAAGTGGCCCAGCCCCCGGCCTCGCCGCCGTCGATGACGACGATCGTGTCTTTTTCGAGCGCATCCATCGCCGTTTTCACGGCGTGATAGGGATGCAGGACGCCCGGCCGCGTCTCCTTCGGCGCGTCCTTGAACAGCGGGTCGAATGGAAGCCGCCCGGCCTGCAATGTTTTGATCCAGTCTTTGCGCTCCGGCCATTTGCGGCCCGTCGCCGCCGCCGCGAAAGCGAGAAAGGTTTCGTCGCAATCGGCGACGATCGCCTGATCGACCGGCCTCATGCGCCCGATCTCGCCGCCGTTCACGTCGATCTGGATGATCTTGGCGTCATTGGGAATGGCGAGCCCCGACCGCCCGCCGAGATAAAGGCCGGCGCGCGCGCCCGCCATGACCACGACATCGGGCGGCGCGCCTTTCTGGACCGCGCCGCGAACGGAAGCGACGCCGCCGACATAATGCGGATGGTTTTCGGGCAGGATGCCGCGCGCCATATTGCTGGCGCAGACCGGGATGCCGGCCGTTTCGGAAAAGCGCCGCAGGGAATCCGAACAGCGCGAGAAAACCGTCCCGCCGCCGGCGATGACGACAGGCCGCTTTGCGTTCGCCAGCATGTCGAGCGCCCGTTCGACGGCGCCGCGCGACGGCGCTGGCCGGTCCGGCGCCACGGGCTTTTTGTCCACCGGGAACATGATCCCGCGCGAGGGCATGAACATCACGTCGATCGGCACGTCGATGAGGACCGGGCCGGGCCTGCCGGTCGTCGCGATGCGGATCGCTTTTTCGATCAGATCGGGCAGGCGTTCGATATTGGTCACGCGATGCGCCCATTTGGTCACGGGCGCAGCCATCGCCACCTGATCTATGCCGCCTTGCAGCGGATTGGTCTCCACCTCGCGCAACGGCGGCGAGCCGACGATGAACAGGACGGGAACCGCGTCGACATAGGCGCTGGTCATCGGCGTCAGGGCGTTGGTGAACCCCGGCCCCGCCGTCACCACGCATACGCCAAGCGCCCCCTCGCCCGAGCGCGCATAGGCGTCGGCCGCATGGCCGGCGGACGCTTCGTGACGGAAATCGGTCAGGCGGATTCCCTCGTCCGGGCAGGCGACGAGAAAGGCGTCGAGATGTCCGCCGTGAAGCGCGAACACGTCGCGCACGCCGAGCCGGGCGAGCGTCTGGGCGATGAGCGCGCCACCTGTTTTTTTGTCTGTCATTTTTTCTTTCCTCTTTTCGCCGCAGCGCCATGCAGCCAGTGATCGACCGCTTCTTCGATGAGCTGACGCAGATCGCGCCCGGGATGCCTGAACCAGTAGGAAACCGGCGCCGTGATCTGAACGAGCGCCAGCGATCCGATCAGACCGGCCGGCAGCGCCGATCGCAATTCGCCGCGCGCAAGGCCGCGCTCGACGATCCCTACCGCAACATGCAGAAGCTCGGGATGGGCGGCGTGCAGACCGCGCCCGGCGGCCACCTGCGTGAAGTCCATGGCGATGGCCGAGGCGCCGGGCGAGGTGGCGAGCCAGGCGTCGGCGATCTCTTCGCCCATGATGCGCAGCGCCCGTGCGGCGGTGCGCGGTTTGCGCGCATCTAGCCGCCGCTGAACGCGCTCGGCCAGCCGCCTGTTGAACTCCAAAAGCAGGTCGGCCTTGGACTGGAAGATGCGGAAGAAGGTGGCGCGCCCGACATTGGCGACGGCGCAGATGTCCTCGATCGAGATTTCGTCGTAGCTGCGCTCGGCCAGCAATTCCACGGCGGCGTCGAAAATGCGCGCGCCGTTTTCGACCCGCCTGCGCGTCCGTCCGTCAACAGTTTCGAGAGTCTCCATATCCATCGGGCGGCGCTTCCGGATAATTTGAGACCCTTGTATCAATTTAAATGTTTCGAGACAAGAGTCTCAAAAAAAGCGGCCGCCCGCACCCGGCCTGCCGGCGGGATCGAGAGAAATCTCGGGAGGTTTTTATGGTCGCCCATCGTTAAATCCTCCATCGATGCGAGAGATATCCGGCTCTCTCCTTCATAAGGTTCCTGTCGCGATCAGGCCGACGATCTGGATGGCGATGACTTTCACGATCGTCATGGACGGAAAGATCATCGCGTAGCAGATGTCGGGCCGGTCGGTCGGCGCCATGCGGTTGGAATAGGCGAGGATCGCAGGATTTCCGGTCGCCCCCGACGTGATGCCGACGAGATCGTCGAAGGGGATTTTCATGATGTAATGCCCGATCAGAAGGACGATCCCGACCGTCGTCAGAAGCACGGCCACGCCGATCAGAAGAACGGTCGGGCCGCTTTCCGTCACCGTTTTCAGGAACGGCTGACCGGCGTTGATGCCGACAGCGGCCAGAAAAATGGACAGGCCGTAATTGCGCAGCACGATATTGGCGGGCAGCGGCATGGTCCAGACCATGGAGCCGCTCTGGCGCAGCTTGCCGAGGATAAGCGCGACGATCAGCGGGCCGCCGCCGGCGCCGAGCGTGACGGTTCCAACGCCTGGAATCGGGATCGGGATGATGCCGAGGATCAGCCCGAGCGCCATGCCCACGCCAAGCGAGACATAGCTGAACTCGGCCGACGATTTGACCGTGTCGCCGAAATGCTTGCGCACATCCTCCATATGGCCGGCCGGATAGAGGACGCCCAATTGGTCGCCGAACTCCAGCCGCAGATCGTCTTTCGGCACGAGGTCCGCATCGTGGCGGCGCACATGCAGGAGGTGGGTGGGAAAGCCCGCCGGCATGGGCAGTTCCGACAGGGGCACGCCGACCAGATCGGCTTTGCCGACGAATACGCGAACATAATCGAGATCGGATCTGTCCTTGGCGATGCGCCCGGTCTCCAGATGACCGAGCCTGCGCGTCGCCTCGTCGAGCGTGTGGGCGTCCTCCGTCACGATGACCACGCAATCGCCGGCTCCGATCGGCATTCCCGGCGTCGGCGCATGAGTGTGCCGGTCGCGCCGCACCAGCTTGATCCCGACCCCGTCAGGCAGGGTTCGCGTCAGATCTTCCAGCGTGCAGGATGCAAAATCGTCGCGCAGCGTCACTTCGGCGATGTGGAACGGCTGCTCCTTGGGCGGGAACGTCGGCTTCACCCGGCGCGACATGAAATAGATGCACAGGATGGGGCCGATAACGCCGAACGGATAGGCGATCGAATAACCGACCGACGGTTCCTTGCTGTGCATGGTGTCGAGAGCGGCCTGCAAGGTGGCTGTGCTGGTCATGGAGCCCGCGTACATGCCGAGCGTCTGACCGATTTCGACGCCGAACATCTTGCCCAGGCCCAGCGCGACAAACAGACCCGCCACGCAGGCGATGAAGGCGAGAATATTGTATTTGCGGCCGGCCGAGCCCGACATGCCCTCGAAAAATTCGCGGCCGTACAGAATGCCGATGCCGTAAAGAAACATGATGAGGCCGACGAGCCCGATCGGCCCGACGATCTGCGCCTTGGGCGCGAAGGCGCCGATGGCCAACCCCACGAACAGGACGGCGCCGACGCCGAGCGAAAAAGTGCCGAACTTGATCTGGCCGACCAGATAGCCAAGGCCGATCGCCAGGAATAGCGACAGGATCGGCTGAGACCCCAGTATATTGCTTGCCATACCGATCATGACGCTTCTTCCCCTTTATTGGCGCCTAACGCACCTTGCAGCCCGCGCTTGCAAACTGATCGCGCACGCGCTGCACGAGTTCGGGCGTGGGCGGCTCCGTTTTGACAAGCGAATAATCAATTCCCATAGACTTCCATTTGAACGCGCCGAGCTGATGGAAGGGCTGGATTTCGACCCGTTGCACGTTCTTGAGCGGCGCAACGAAACGCGCGAGCGCATCGACATTGGCCGGGTCGTCGGTGAGGCCCGCCACCAGCGTGAACCGGACCCAGACCGGCTTGCCGATTTCGGCGAGCCGTTCGGCAAAGCGCAGCGTCGGGGCGACCTCCCGCCCGGTCGTATGGCGATAGATGTCGGGATCGAAGGATTTGATGTCGAGCAGGACGAGATCGAGCGCGTCCAGATAGGCCTGATCCGCATGTTCGCCGAGAAAGCCGGACGTTTCGATCGCCGTATGCAGGCCGAGTTTTTTGGCGCCTTGCAGGACGCAGCGCGTGAAGGCGGGCTGGGCCAGCGGCTCGCCGCCGGAAATCGTCAGGCCGCCGTCCATCGCGCGCAAGGCCGGCGCAAGCCCGCCCAGCCGGTCGAGGACGACTTCGACCGGCACGCGCGAGCCGTCCTTGAGATGCCAGGTGTCGGGATTGTGGCAATAGGCGCAGCGCAGCGGACATCCCGTCACGAACATGACGGCGCGCACCCCCGGCCCGTCGAACAGGGACGAGGCTTCGTAGGAATGGACATAGCCATAGGAGCCCTCCGCCAGATCTTCGGTCGAGCGCTCAGGCTCGCCGGCCGACCTGGCGGCAAGCCGCAGATCGTGCCGGCTGGCGATCACAAAGGAACCGTCGCCCATTGCGACCCCCGTTTACACGCGGTCGTGGAATGTCCGGCTGATCACCTCGAGTTGCTGCTCGCGGGTCAGGCGGACGAAATTGACGGCGTAGCCGGACACGCGGATTGTCAGTTGCGGATATTTGTCGGGGTTCTTCATCGCGTCTTCGAGCATGGAACGATCGATGACGTTCAGATTGACGTGGAACCCGCCGCTGCCGAAATAGGTGTCGAAGGCCTTGATGACCGTCTCGGCCATCTCCTCGTCCGTCAGATTGGCCTTTTGCGGCGTCACCGAGAGCGTATAGCTCACGCCGTCCTGCGCATCCGCATAGGGTATCTTGGCGATCGACAGGCACGAGGCGAGCCAGCCGTGGCTGTCGCGTCCGTGCATGGGATTGGCGCCGGGCGCAAAGGGCTGGCCCTTGCGTCGCCCGTCCGGCGTATTGCCCGTCGCCTTGCCGTAGACGACGTTTGAGGTGATCGTGAGCACGCTTTGCGTATGCGTCGCGCCGCGATAGGTCGGGTGCTTGCGCAGTTTCTGCATGAAGCGCGTGACGAGATCGCGCGCGATCAGGTCAACTTCGTCCTCGTTGTTTCCGAACTGCGGGACCGGTTTGCCGCTCTCGTTCTTGTAATCGACGATCAGGCCGGTGTCGTCGCGCGTCACGCGCACCTTGCCGAACTTGATCGCGGCGAGACTGTCTGCGGCCACCGAAAGTCCGGCTATGCCGAACGCCATGGTGCGCAGGATGGCGCGGTCGTGCAGCGCCATTTCAAGCCGTTCGTAGAAATATTTATCGTGCATGTAATGGATGCAGTTCATTGCATGGACATAGGTCTTGGCCAGCCATTCGAGCGTGGAATCGTATTTGTCCATGACGTCGGCGTAATCGAGATAATCGCCTTCGACCGGGGCGGTCGCCGGGGCAATCTGATCGCCGCTCATCTCGTCGCGCCCGCCATTGATGGCGTAGAGCAGGGCCTTGGCGAGATTCACGCGCGCGCCGAAAAACTGCATCTGCTTACCGAGCCGCATGGCCGAGACGCAGCAGGCGATGCCGTAATCGTCGCCCCAGAACGGACGCATGAGATCGTCGTTCTCATATTGCAGCGAGGATGTGTCCTGACTGACCTTGATGCAGAATTTCTTGAAGGAATGCGGCAGCTCCTTCGACCAGAGCACGGTGAGATTGGGCTCGGGCGCAGGCCCCAGATTGGTGAGCGTGTGCAGAATGCGGAAGCTCGAGCGGGTGACGAGCGGGCGCCCGTTCATGTCCATGCCGCCAACGCATTCCGTCGCCCAATAGGGGTCGCCGCTGAACAGCGCGTCATATTCGGGTGTGCGCAGGAAGCGCACGATCCGCAGTTTCTGAATGAGCTGGTCGAACAATTCCTGCGCGCCGGTCTCGTCGAGTTTTCCGGCGGCCATGTCGCGCACGACGTAGATGTCGAGGAAGGTGGAGATGCGGCCGATCGACATGGCCGCGCCATTAGCCTCCTTGATCGCGCCGAGATAGGCCAGATAGACCCATTGCACAGCCTCGCGCGCGTCCTGGGCGGGACGTGAAAGATCGGCGCCGTAAAGCTTGCCCATGGCGACGAGGTCGTGCAACGCGCGCACCTGTTCGGCCATCTCCTCGCGCTCGCGGATCACTTCGTCGCTGGGCCACATGTCGTCGAGCTGCGCGCGCTCGACCTCTTTCTCCTCGAGCAGACGGTCCACGCCATAAAGCGCCACGCGCCGGTAGTCGCCGATGATGCGCCCGCGCCCATAGGCGTCCGGCAGGCCCGTGATGATCGCCGAGGCCCGGCATTTCTTGATCTCGGGCGTATAGACGTCGAACACGCCGTCATTATGCGTCTTGCGATATTTGGTGAAGACGTCGTGCACTTCGGGGTTTGGTTTAAGGCCCGCAGCCTCCAGGCCGTTTTCGACCATGCGCAGGCCGCCGAACGGAAAGATCGCGCGCCGGAACGGCTTGTCGGTCTGCAATCCCACGATCACTTCATTGTCGCGATCGATATAGCCGGGTTCGTGCGCGAGCATGGTCGAAGGCCGGTCGGCGTCGGCGTCGAGTACGCCCTTCTTGCGCTCCTCGGCGAAATAGGGCTGCAATTTGTCCCACACAGCCTTCGTGCGCGCAGTCGGCCCGACCAGAAAGCCGCCGTCGCCCTCATAAGGCGTCGCGTTGCGCAAGATGAAATCGCGGACATCAATGCGGCGCATCCATTCCCCAGGATTGAAATCGCGCCACGCGGCCTGCATCGGCGGTTTCAAAATCGGAGCGTTCATAATGTCCTCCCACACTACGAAATATATTTATGAAACCATATTTAATATGATTATCGAAACATTGACGCGCATCAAATACTAAGTAAAATAATCATCATCTATTAATGATTATTATTTTGTAGAAACGAGATAGAACCGATATTGTAAATTTTATTTGAAAATCAAGATAGTTAGGTATGAATTCCGGATAGTTCGCGCGATGAGCATGCCGCAGTTCTGATTCCAGATGTTCTCGTTGCAATCATCGATAAAATCGAGAACGATTTGGGCCCCGGCAAAGGCCTCATCTGGGCACGCTTGCGCTTCAGCGCTTCTGTTGTCGTCATCGCCCAAAAGCGCGCATGGTCGCCCAAAACGCGCGTGGTCGCCCAAAAGCGCGCGCAGCCTGCCAAGATCGCGCGCTTCATTGCGCGACTGGAAATCGAGCGGCGATGTCGTGAGAACGATATCGGGGAACGCGCATCCGTGCGGTCGGTTACGCCGGCTTTACGATCAAATCCCGCAAGCGCGCGAGAATCGGCGGCGGGGGCGCGACCGCCAGTCCCTTGTCGGCAAGAACGAAGACGATGGCGAGTTTCGCGCGCAGACGCTTGTCGCCGTTCACGTCGCCGTCGATGACGAGGCGCAGCGATGTTCTGCCGATGGAAACCAGACTCAATCGCAGATTGAGCATGTCGCCGATGCGGCAGGGCGCGATGAAATCGGCCTCGATATTGCGCAGCGGCGTGACGACGCCGAATTCCGTGCGCATTGTCTGAAACGAGGCGCCGACGCATTCGTCGAAGAAGTCCTCGACCACGCCGTTGAACATGTCGAAATAATGCGGGTAGTAGACGATGCCCGCAGAATCGGTGTGGCCGAAGCGGATTTTCCGCGTGACGCCGAATATGGGCGCGCCAGATGTTTCGCTCATGGGATGCAGGGCCTTCCCGGTTTCGTCAGGCGCCTGAAATAACGCCGCGACAAGGCGGTTCCCTTGCGCGGCGTCAATTACGTTTTGTGCGATCAATTGCGTTCACGCGATCAATGCCCGGCGAGTTCGTTGCTCCAGGCTTCCGGCGCCGACACTTTTATCGACAGAAGAAGCTGGCCGAAGGTCTTGGCCTGCGTATCGAGCCGCACGGAAGACGTGCCGCCGCCGGCGAGCGCGTCGTGCATGAGAAAATTGAGCGCATGCAGACCCGGCAGATCGAAGCGTTCGACCTCGCCTTTCACGTAATGCGCGAAATAGGCCTTCACTGCTTCCGCCGTGAGACCGGCGCGGATGACAGGCCAATATTCCGGTTTTCGCGCGATAACGCCGACATTGGCGCCGTCGCCCTTGTCGCCGGAGCGCGCAACGGCAAGCGCGATCAGCGGCACCTCGATACGGCGGCCCGGCGGCAATGCAGCATCTTTCACATCCGGATGAAGCGGCTTGTCGATATGGGTTTTCGGCGGCAGGAAGGGCGCAAACGCGACCTTCGCGCCGTCGATCTTCACGCTGATGTCGACGAATTCCTTGTCGATGAGGAACGAATAGAGGCGCACCATGGGCGAAGCCGAGGGGCGGCCGGCGTCTATGCCGCAGCGCCCCGTCGTCATCGCCAGCGCCGTGCCGACGCTTTCCTTCGCCAGCAATTCGCAGGCCTCGGGCCGCGCGTGCTGCACGCAGACGCGTAACACGACTTCGCGCGGCGCCGTGCGCCGGGAATCGTTGCTCGCGCCATAGAGCGTCTCGTCGCCGATCACATCGACGGCCACGTCGCCGAACGGCGGCAGCCCCGCATCCTCCAGCATCTTGCCGACGCGATTGAGCACGGCCTCGGCCACCCGGCGCGCCTTGGCCGGCGCATCGAAGCCGGCGATGACGGAAGACGAGACGAGACGGAAGCCGCCGGGATAAGTGGCCGACACCTTGTAGGTGCGCGTGGGGCTGCGGCCGCGCGCGCCTGCAACCTTCACGCGATCCTTGCCGTCCTGAACCATCGTCACGCCGGTGAAATCGCAGACGACATCGGGCAGAATATAGGCTGCGGGATCGCCGATCTCGTAAAGCATCTGCTCTGCGACCGTGAGCGGGCTGACCGCGCCGCCGGTGTTCTCGGGCTTTGTCACGATGAAGGAGCCATCGGCGAAACATTCGGCGACCGGCCAGCCGACATTTTCCCAGCCGGCCTCGACATCGCGCCAGTCCGTGAAATTGCCGCCGGTGACCTGCGCGCCGCATTCCAGCAGATGGCCGCACAGCGCACCTTGCGCGAGCAGATCGAAATCGGTTTCCTTCCATTTGAATTCGTGGATCAGTGGCGCAAGCGAAACGGCCGAATCCACACAGCGCCCCGTCAGCACGATGTCCGCGCCGGCCTCGAGCGCGGCGGCGATCGGGAAGGCGCCGAGATAGGCGTTGACGCTCATGAGTTTGGGCGGAAGCGGCAAACCCTTTTGCATTTCCTTGATGTCGAGCTTGCGTAATTCCTCTTCGCGCCCGAGCAGATCGTCGCCCTCGACCGTGCCGATCTTCAGCGTGACGCCGGCCTCGCGCGCAACCTGCTCCAGAGCCTTGCGGCACGCCTCGAGATTGACGCCGCCTGCGTTGGCGATGACCTTGATCTTCTTGTCCGCGATCTTGGCGATCAGCGGCTTCATCACGCCGAAAACGAAATCGTGCGCGTAGCCCTGATCTTCCTTGCGGCTTTTCAGCTTGGCGAGGATCGCCATCGTCACTTCGGCGAGATAATCGAAAACGAGATAGTCGATATTGCCGTGATCGACGAGTTGCGCGGGAGCGGCGTTGCTGTCGCCCCAATAGCCTGACGCGCCGCCGATGCGGATCGATTTTCCGGGCTCGTTAGCCATAGCGTTTTCTCCGCGATTTCTCAGATTGATCTCATAATACCCTGTCCCGAAAAAAATTGAACCATCCTCAGAATTTTGTAGACTGAACTGGGAAACGACCCCGCGCGGTCGGGAAACGGGAGAAAAATCAATGGCCGGACTGCCGGAGACGCCTGAATTCATCAAGATCGGGCGCAAGGGGCCTGTGCTTTATGTCTGGCTCAACAGGCCGGAGACGCGCAATGCCCTGGTCGGCGGCATGGGCGCCGAATTGCGCCAGACGTTCGACGCTCTCGCCGCAATGCCCGACGTGCGCGTCGTGGTGCTGCGCGGCGCCGGCGGCACGTTTTGCGCCGGCGGCGACATCAAGGGATTCAGCGCTGCCTCGAAGCCGCTCGCGCCCGGCGAGCACGATGCGCTGAAAGAAGCCAATCGCCAGGGCGGCGCGCTGTTCCAGATGATCGACGAGGCGCGGCAGGCGGTCATTGTCGTGGTCGAGGGTTTCGCCATGGGCGGCGGTTTCGGCATGGCCTGCCTTGGCGACATCACCATTGCAAAGGCGGATGCGCAATTTGCGATGAGCGAGACCATGCTCGGCATCGTGCCCGCGCAAATTTCGCCCTTCGTGGTGCGGCGCATCGGGCTCACCGCTGCGCGCCGTTTCGGCGTGTCGGGCGCCAAATTGAATGGACATCAGGCACGCGACATCGGCATTGCGCATGAGGTCGCCGAAGATTCGGGTGCGCTCGAAAAACTGATCGATGCGACGATCGCACAAGTTCTGAAATGCGCGCCGGAAGCGGTCGCCGTCACCAAGGCGCTGATGCATCGCGTGGCCAAAGGCGGCGAGCCCATGGACAAGCTGCTCGACCGTGCAGCGGAGGATTTCGTTTCAGCCGTGCGCAGCCCGGAAGGGGCGGAAGGCACGCGGGCGTTCGTGGAAAAACGCAAGCCCGCGTGGAATGTCGGCTGGGAGAAGAAGTGAGGAGCAAGCAGCTCCCCTTCCCCGCCTGTCATCGGCTGCCCGTTAGAGCGCATCGCATTTCCACGAAAATCGCGCGATGTGCTCTATCTTGCGGTTTTCACCGCATATCCCGCAAAAGTCTGTAATTTTTGCGGGATATGCTCTATTGGCCGCTCACGAATAGACGAACGCTGCGTCGTCGAAATTCGTCTTCGGAATCTCGTCCTTCTCCGTCCAGTAATCCTGGCTGTGCTGCCATTCCGGCTTGTCGAGGCGCTTGGGCAGGAGGTCCATGCCGCGCATCATGTAGCCGGGATTGAAGTTCTGCTCGTCGATCCACGGCAGAACGGGCATTCCCTTGTCTTCGGGACGCAGCGCCACTTCCACCTTCTTTGCGCCCTTGTCCTTCATGTGCTTGAGGAGCGTGCAGACGAAATCGGCGACCATGTCGGTGCGCAGCGTCCAGCTTGCGCGGAAATAGCCGAACACCCAGGCCAGATTCGGCGCGCCGGTGAACATGAGGCCGCGATAGGTGATGGTGTCGGCGAAGTCGAACGGCTTGCCGTCGACCTCGAATTGAACGTCGCCCATCACGCAGAGATTGAAGCCGGTCGCCGTCACGATGATGTCGGCCTCAAGCTCCTGTCCCGACTTGAGCAGAACGCCCTTCTTCGTAAAGCGGTCGATCTCGTCGGTGACGACGCTCGCCTTGCCCGATGCGATGCCCTTGAAGAGATCGCCGTCGGGAATGAAGGCGATGCGCTGGCGCCAGGGCCGGTAGGACGGCGTGAAGTGCTTGGCGATGTCGTAGTCCGGTCCGAGATAGGCGCGCACCGCGCCGAGCAATTCCTTGCTCACCGCTTCCGGTTCGTCCAGGCAGCGCTGCGTGAATTCGGATTGCGTGACCAGAATCTGCCGGCGCACGATCTCGTGAATCCAGGCCTCGTCCACCTGCAATTTGCGCAATTGCTCGGCGATCTCGATGGCGTTGCGGCCGGGAATGAAATAGGTCGGCGAGCGCTGCAACATGGTCACATGGGCAGCGTCCGCAGCCATGGCCGGGATGACGGTGGCCGCCGTCGCGCCGGAGCCGATGACGAGCACGTTCTTGCCCTTGTAGTCGAGGTCTTCCGGCCAGGTCTGCGGATGGACGATGCGGCCCCGATAGGCGTCCATATCCCTCCATTGCGGCGTATAGCCCTCCGAATGACGGTAATAGCCCTGGCACATCCACAGGAAATTGCATGTGAAGGTCAGTCTTTCTCCGGTGTCGAGACGCTCGGCCTCGAGCGTCCAGAGATTGTCCTTGCTCGACCAGGATGCGGTATGAATCTTGTGGCCATAGCGAATGTGGCGGCCAAGATCGTTTTCCTCGATCACCTCGCCCATGTACTTCAGAATTTCTTCCGCAGTCGCGATCGGCTTGCCGACCCATGGCTTGAACCTGTAGCCGAACGTGTGGAGATCGCTGTCGGAGCGGATGCCTGGATATTTATGGGTGGTCCAGGTGCCGCCGAATGTGCCTTGCGTCTCCAGAATGACGAAGCTCGTGCCGGGGTTCTGATGGATGAGATGATAGGCCGAACCCACGCCCGATATGCCGGCGCCGACGATGAGCACGTCGAAATGTTCGACTTTGGCGGGCGATCTGGCTGAAGATTTGGCGGTCGGCCGTTCGCGTGTGGCTGTCGCTGTCATGTGTCTTGCCCTGGTGTTTCCATGGCGGCGCGGCGTGAATGCGCGTCGCTTCGTTACAGAGCATGCAATTCACAGGGCGGTTCGGCAAGCGATTGAGGATTTCGGCTATCGAAATCGGGCCGGTCGTTCAGCGTCCGATGCTCACATAATGGAAGCCGTGACGCTCCATTTCGTCGGGACGATAGACGTTGCGCAGGTCGATTACGACCGGATGCGCCAGCAACGCCTTGACTTTCACGAGATCGAGCGCGCGGAAAGCATCCCATTCCGTGAGGATCGCCAGCGCGTCGGCCCCCTCGATAGCCGCATAGGCGCTCTGCGCAAATTCGACATTGTCGAGGACGGTTTTCGCCTGATCCATCCCTTCGGGATCGTAGGCGCGGATTTTTGCGCCATTGTCCTGCAAGGCCGGGATAATCATGAGCGAGGGCGCATCGCGCATGTCGTCGGTGTTGGGTTTGAAGGTGAGGCCGAGCAGCGCGATCGTCTTGCCGCGCACCGAACCGCCACAGGCGGCGATCACTTTTCTGGCCATGGCGCGCTTGCGCTGATCGTTGATGGCGACCACGGTTTCGACGATCCGCAGCGGCGCGCCCGCATCGTGCCCGGTCTTGACCAGCGCCAGGGTGTCCTTCGGGAAACACGAGCCGCCATAGCCGGGGCCGGCGTGCAGAAACTTGCGGCCGATGCGATTGTCGAGGCCGATGCCGCGCGCGACATCCTGCACATTGGCGCCGGTCGCCTCGCAGAGATCGGCGATCTCGTTGATGAAGGTGATCTTGGTCGCCAGAAAGGCGTTGGCGGCGTATTTGGTGAGTTCCGCCGTGCGGCGCGCCATGAACAGCAGCGGCTGGTTGTTGATGTAGAGCGGCCGATAAGCCTCCTGCATCACCTCGCGGGCGCGAGAATCGTCCGTGCCGATGACGATGCGGTCGGGATGCTTGAAATCGGCGATGGCTGCGCCTTCGCGCAAGAATTCCGGATTGGAGACGACCGCGATGCGCGAACCCGCGCGCACTTCGCCGACGATGCGCTCGACCTCGTCTCCGGTGCCGACCGGCACGGTCGATTTGGTGACGATGACGGCGTCGTCGTCGGCATGCGCGGCGATTTCGCGCGCAGCGGCGTAGACATAGGTGAGATCGGCATAGCCGTCGCCGCGCCGCGAGGGCGTGCCGACCGCGATGAAGATCGCCTTGGCGCCTTTGACGCCCTGCGCGAGATCGGTCGTGAAAGCGAGCCGCCCCTCGCGCACGTTCTTGTCGACGATTTCCTTGAGGCCGGGTTCGTAAATCGGCATGACGCCCGCCTCGAGCCGGGCGATCTTGTCCGCGTCCTTGTCGATGCACACGATCTCGTGGCCGAAATCGGCGAAGCAGACGCCCGACACAAGGCCGACATAACCCGAACCGATCATCGCAATGCGCATTATCAGGCGCTCCGGCTTCTCAAATGAAGCGTCTGCCTAGCTTTTTTGACGTGCAGGCGCAACGCGAACCGCCCGGCGCGCCATTCGTCTCGCGCGTCATCCTGATCTTTCCGTAACCGCAGGCGCCTCGAATTCGGACGTGTTGCGCAATCTCCCGGCAACCGCTCAGAGGAAGCCGATCGAAATCCAGGGGATGGCGGCGACCAGGATAAGACCGGCAAAGAGCGCGATCAGATAAGGCCAGATCGGTCTGATTCCCTCGGCCGGGTCGACGCGGCCAATCGCGCAGGCTGCGTAATAGCCTACCCCGAAGGGCGGTGCGAACAGGCCGATGCCCATCGCCAGGATGACGACCATGGCGTAATGAACCTCGTGAATTCCCAATTGTTTGGCGATGGGAAAGAGCAACGGACCGAACAGGACGATGGCCGGGATGCCTTCCAGAATCGAGCCGAGGACGACGAAGGCGACGAGCGACACCGCCATGAAGCCGAAGGCGCCGCCCGGCATGCCGGCCATGGATTGGGCGAGCTGGCGCGAAAAGCCGGATTGCGTGAGCGCCCAGGCCATGGCGGTGGCCGCGCCGATGATGATGAGGATGGCGCCGGACAGGGCCGCGGTGTCGACCAGCATCGGCCAGAGCCTGCCCCATTCGATTCTCTGCTTGAAGAAGACGACGCCGACCAGGCCGACGAAGGCGGCGTAGACGATGCCGATGGTCGAGACCTCGGTCGCCGTCGCCACGCCTTCCACCACGGCGGCGCGGATGAGAAAGGGCAGGGCGAGGCCCGGCAACGCCAGAACGAACAGCCGCCTGATCTCGTGGCCGGGCGCGCGCGGCGTGGTCGGGCGTTGTTCGCGGTGCGCCTGCCAGCGCACCACCAGCCCCAGCACGAGCATCAGCACCGCGCCTGGCAGAATGCCGCCTGTAAACAGCGCCGAAATCGACACGCCCGTCACCGAACCGATGGTGATGAGCACCAGCGAGGGCGGGATGGTCTCGGTCATGGCGCCGGTTGCAGACAGGAGGGCGACGAGATCGCCGCCCTTTTCGCCGCGCGCTTTCATCTCCGGAAAGAGAACAGGCGCGACCGCAGCCATGTCGGCGGCCTTCGAGCCGGAAATGCCCGAGACCAGATACATGGCGCCCAGCAGCACATAGGACAGGCCGCCGCGCAAATGGCCGATCAGCGCCGCCAGAAACGCCACCATCGCGCGCGCAAGACCCGTCACCTCGATCAACAGCCCGAGAAAGACGAACAGCGGCACCGACAGAAGGATGATGTGGCTCATGCCCTCGTCCATGCGCGAGACGACGACCGACCAGGGCGTGCGTGTGGTGATCGCGATGAAGGCGAAGGAGCCGATGCCGAAGGCGAAGACGATGGGAACGCCGGCCAGAACCGCGCCGCCGACGATCGCCACGAAAAAGACGAGCAGCTTGTAATTGCCCATCGCCATCAGCGCGGGCTTGCCGAACCAGAGCCCAACCCCGATGGCGGCCACCAGAACGGCGGCGGCTGCGACATCGCCCAGGCTGTAGAGCCTGCCGATGCGCATGAGGCCGATCGCCAGCATGAGGGTCAGGCCGGTCGGCAAGGCCGCAGCGCGCCAGGCGCCCGAGATTTCGAGCGCGGGCGTGGTGATGACGATCTCGTCGATCGCATAGTCGAAGGCGGGATGAATGACGAAGGCGAGGAAAACCAGACCGACGACCAGCGCCAGCGCCTCGAACAGCGCCCGCTTGCGCGCGCCCGCGCGCGACACGAACGCCGACATGCGCATGTGCTCCGTGCGCCGGTAGGCGATGACGGCGCCGAGCATGGCAAGCCAGAGAAACAGGATGGATGCGAGTTCGTCCGACCAGACGAAGGGTCGGTGCAGCACATAGCGCGAATAGACGCCGGCAAACAGAATGCCCGTCTCGACCAGAACAAGCAGACCGGCGGCGGTCTCGACCGTCACGCCGATTATCTTCTCCGCGCCCTGGCAGAGGCGGACGGGCAGGGCGGGATTGTCCTCGCGAAACGAGGCTGCGGGCGTTGGATGATTGGAGCTCACGGTCGATCCGGCGTCACCCGGCCTTTTTGCGCACGAAATACGGGAAAACCGGCTTTGGCCTGCGCGGTTTTGAAGGGGCGGGCATGTTGGCCTTCAGAGATTTCGGGCCGGGAACCGCAGCGGGCCGCCGGTGAATCAATCCATGATCAACCGGCGGCGCCCTGGTTCTTCAGGAAATCTTGCCGGTGTATTTTTCGAGCACCGCCCAGGCGTCGTCGCCGTATTTGCCCTTCCATTCCGTAAAGAAGCCCGCCTTGGCCAGCTTGGCGCGGAAAAGGGCCGGATCGACCTCGTTGAATTCGAGGCCGTTTTCCTTCAATTGCTTTTCGAGCGTCGCGTTGAGCTTGGCCACGTCTTCGCGCTGGGCAAGGGCTGCTTCCGCAAAGCGCTTGGAGATCGCCGCCTGCACGTCGGGCGGCAGACCCTTCCAGACCTTGCCATTGGCCAATTGCCAGAAGCCGTCCCACATGTGGTTGGTGCGCGCGAGATATTTCTGCACTTCATAAAGTTTCGCCGTGGAGATGATCGCCAGCGGATTTTCCTGCCCTTCGGCGACCTTGGTTTGCAGGGCCGAATAGACTTCCGAAAAATTGATCGCCAGCGGCGCGGAATCGAAAGCCTTGAACATCGAGGTCCACAGCGGGCTCGCCGGCACACGGATCTTGAGGCCGACGAGATCTTCCGGCGTCTTGATCTGCTTGGTCGATGTGGTGATCTGGCGGAAGCCGTTGTCCCACATTTTCTCGAAGGCGTAGAGGCCGGACTTGGCGATCTGTCCGCGCACATAGGCGCCCAGTTCCCCGTCCATCGCCGGCCAGACCTTGTCATAGCCCGACCACGCAAAACCGACGCCGTTGATGGAGGCGGCCGGCACCAGCGTCGATAGGATGAGGCCCGAGAGCGAGAAGAATTCGAGCGCGCCGGAGCGTAGCTGGCTCAGCATGTCGGTGTCGGAGCCAAGCTGATTGTTCGGGAAGACCTGCATCTCGACCTTGCCGCCGGTGTCCTTGCCGATCGCGGCGGCGGCTTCGCGCATGCGCAGGGTGAGCGGATGGGTTTCGGGCAGATTGTTGGCGAGCTTCAGCGGATATTCGGCAGCGCCCGCGCGCGTGACGCGCAGGATGGCGGGCGCGGAAATGGCGACGACGGCGGAGGTCGTCAGAAAGGTGCGGCGATCGAAGGGCATGGGATCCTCGGCTTGTTCTGTCTTTTGGACTTGTTTTGTCTTTATGTTTGCGCAGCCTTGCATAAGCGCCAAGCCTTGCATGAGCGCCAAGCCTTGCCCGGCGATGCTCGCCGTTGCGGGCGGGCGGTTGCGGATGGCTGCGCACTATGCGCAAGATCGCTCATTCATACAACCGAAGCCATCGCCGTCAGGGCGCGCGCATCCGGTGAAGACACAGGCGGTTCCTTTGCAAGCGCGGCCCGCATGAATTCGGCCATTGGCGACCGCGCCGCCTTCATTCGCGCCAACACGCGCCTGCTTGCCGTCCCGCATGCGCCGGAGATTTCGCTGCGCCTTGCGGACGAGGCCACGGCGCTCTGGGAAAAGACGGAGGAAGAACTCGGCGAGATCGGCCTGCCGCCGCCGTTCTGGGCCTTCGCCTGGGCCGGCGGGCAGGCGCTTGCGCGCTATGTTCTCGACCATCCCGAGATTGTCGCGGGCAAGCACGTTCTGGACTTCGCCTCGGGCTCCGGCCTTGTCGCCATCGCTGCGGCAAAGGCCGGCGCTGCCCGGGTGGAGGCAAGCGAGATCGACGCTTTCGCAGCGATGGCGATTGCAATCAACGCCGCCGAAAATTCGGTTTCGATCGAAGCCCGCCACGCCGACATGATCGGCGCGGACGAAGGCTGGGACGTGGTTCTGGCGGGCGATGTCTCCTACGAACGCGACATGGCGGGTAGCGTCACCGACTGGCTGGAGCGCCTCGGTTCGCGCGGGGCGGCGGTCTTGATCGGCGATCCCGGCCGCTCCTATCTCGCACGCGAAAAACTGGAGGCCGTCGCCTGCTATCGCGTGCCGGTCACGCGCGCGCTCGAAGACAGCGAGATCAAGAAAACGCAGGTCTGGCGGTTTTTGCAGATTTCGGACTGACCGCTTAATATGCGCCAAACCCCAGTCACAAGCCTGTCATGCAGCCAGGTCATGACTAAACCGGCGCAAATGCGGCTTGACCTTGCGCGCCACTAGACCTTGCGCGCCACTAGACCTTGCGCGCCACTTGACCTTGCGCGCCATATGACGGATTGAGCGCCTCATGGATATTATTGAAGACAAGATTCGCCGGCGTCTTGCGCCGTTCGTCGTCGAAGGCAAGATCGAAACGCCTTCGATTTCCCCGGTAGATGGCTCGAAAACAGCCTGCGTGACGATTCAGCTCACGCCCGCGCACGAAAATTCGCGAGAAGTCGAGACCGCGCTGCGCGCGGCCGTGCAGGATCTTGGCTCGGACGCGCAGATCGTCTTCGCCGGCGCCTGATTTCCCGGAAACGTCGTTTGCGCATCCCGCGCTCGGGACGCTTTCGGCAGTCGAGTTCTCCAGACGCCTTCGGCGGTTAAAGCGGCTATGATCGGAACGTAGATTTGGTTCCGACGGATGCGCCCATGGATCAATCCATCATGGATCAATCCATCAGGCCCGGCGAAATCGCCGGCCCGCTGCCTGACAAATTCGACGCCGGTCTTTATTTCATCGGCCGCATGCGCACGCCCTGGCGGGAGCGCGGCGATTGTCCGCACAGGGGCGATTTCGAGGGGCCGCCCTGCCGCATCGAGGTCGACGCGCCCTGGCGCGCGGCGCTTGCGGGACTTGCGGGCCGGCAATTCGTGCAGGCGCTCTATTTCATGCATCTTGCCCGGCGCGACCTGCTTGTGCAGGCGCCGAAGGGCCGCCAGGCGACCTTTGGAACCTTTGCCCTGCGTTCGCCCGTGCGGCCGAACCCGATCGCCTCCTCGATCCTCCGGCTGGAGGGCGTGGAGCCCGGCGCGCTCGTCGTGCGCGGGCTCGATTGCGTCGACGGCACGCCGCTGCTCGACCTGAAACCCTGGGATAAAATCTGATCCCGGGAAAAACCGATTTTGAGACGCGACGGTCGCCCGTTTCATTTTGACGCGGCCGTCAGGCAGTTATTAACCATTACGCGAGAAATTGGGGCGACCATGCTCGACAAGATCTTCAACCTTTTCGACAAATTGGCCGGCAGCGAGCGCAAAAGCGTTTTCGCGCCCGACGATTATCGCGTCGCCGCCGCCGCCTTGCTGGTCAACATGGCCAACGCCGACGGCCATGTCGCGCCGGAAGAACAGCGCCGCCTGCAAAAAATCCTCGCCGACCGCTTTGAACTCACCCCGGAAAATGCGCGCGAATTATTGCAACGCGCCGAAAAAAGCGAGCGCGAGGCGGTCGGCCTCTATCAATTCACCAGCGTTCTCAAGCGCGCGCTCGACGAGCCGGGCCGGCTGGCCGTTGTGGAACTGCTGTGGGACATGGCCTATGCCGACAACCACGCCGACGAAATCGAGGAAAACACCGTCTGGCGCATAGCCGAACTTTTGGGCGTCGCCACGCGCGACCGCATTCTGGCCAAGCGCAAGGCCGAAAAAGCCGGCCCCGAAGCCCTGCCCGCAGATCCCTGGCGACAGGACGGGAGCGACGCATGAGCGATGTGCGCAAAACTGCGCTCATTACCGGCGCCTCGGAGGGGCTTGGCGCGGAATTCGCCCGCCTGTTCGCCGAACGCGGCCACAATCTGGCGCTGGTCGCCCGCCGCCTCGATCGCCTGGATGCGCTCGCCGACGAAATTGCCGCCGGCGGGCGTCCGCGCCCCCTTGCCATTGCGCTCGACCTTGGCGCGCCGGATGCGCCGGCAAGGCTTGCCGAGGCTCTGCGCCAGGCGGGCGGGCGCGTGGAATATCTCGTCAACAATGCGGGCTACGGCCTCAACGGCCCCTTCGCCGACCTGCCGATCGACGATCAGCTCGCCATGATCGACCTCAACGTGCGCTCCCTGACCGCGATGGCGCATGCTTTCCTGCCCGACCTGCGCGAAACGCATGGCGGCATGCTCAATGTCGCCTCCATCGCCGCTTTCGCGCCGGGGCCGGGCATGGCGGTCTATTACGCCACCAAGGCTTATGTCCTGTCGTTTTCGCAGGCGCTCGCGGAGGAGCTGAAGGGCGCGCGCGTGCGGGTGAGCGCTCTCTGCCCCGGCCCCGTCGCCACCGGATTCCAGGCGCGGGCGGGCATGAGCGGCAAGGCGCTCGTCCAGCAGTCCGGCGTCGCCAGCGCGCGCGAGACGGTTGAGGCCGGCTATGCGGGGTTGATGGCGGGCCGGCGCGTCGTGACGCCCGGCATTGTCAACCGGGGGCTGGCGGCGGCTCTTGCCTGGACGCCGCGTCGTTTCTTGCTGCCGCAACTGGCCGAACGGCAGGCACGGCGTATGGGCGGGCCTGAAAAATGACCATATTCGCTTGCAAAACAACGCCTAATTATGGAAAATCGAGCCAATGACCGCGAAATCAAACCCGCGTCGCGTTCTTGTCGTTTTGCATCAGGAGCATTCGACGCCCGGCAGAATCGGCCGGGTATTGGTCGAGCAAGGTTGCGAACTGGACATTCGACGCCCGCGCTTCGGCGACCCGCTGCCCAGGACCATGGCCGACCATGCCGGCGCCGTGATTTTCGGCGGCCCGATGAGCGCCAACGACACCGACGAATGGCTGGCGCGCGAGACCGACTGGATCGGCGTGCCGCTGAAGGAAAACAAACCCTTCCTCGGCGTGTGCCTGGGCGGGCAGATGCTGGCGCGGCATCTGAGCCACCGCCGCGTCTTCAACAAGGACTGCGGCTCCGCTGAAATCGGCTATTACCCGATCCGCCCGACCGAAGCGGGCGACGCCTCCTTCGGCGGGCGCATGCCGCGCACCGTCTATCAATGGCACCGCGAGGGTTTCGACCTGCCGCGCGGCGCGACGCTGCTCGCCGAGGGCGACCTCTTTCCGTGCCAGGCCTTCCAGTTCGGGCAAAGCGCGGTCGCCATCCAGTTCCACCCGGAAGTCACCTACGCCATGATGTGCCGGTGGACGACGCGCGCCCACGAGCGCATGCAATCGCCCAACGCCCAGCAGCAGCACGAACATCTGGCCGGCTGGTTCCAGTACGACCGCACGGTCGCGCTCTGGCTCGACGCATTCCTGCGCAACTGGCTGATCAGCGGGGCGAACGCCATCGCCCGGCCACGTGCGCGGGACATCTGGGCGTCCGCGCCGGCGACAATGGCGGCGGCCCCGGCGTGAGCGCCGGCCGGCCGTCTCAATCCGTCAAAACCAGCGCCCAGAACACCTTGTATTTCGCGCCCGGCGCATAGGCGGTGGCGATCCCCATGCGCTTCATGCCCCTGGCCAGCATATTTGCATTGTGCGGCGGGGAATCGCGCCAGCCGGAGAAGGCTTCGGCGAGCGTGTGATAGCCCGCCGAGACATTCTCGACCGCATTGTTTCCGCCATAGCCCGCCGCATTCAGCCGCCGTGTCAGCGAACCGTGCGAATCATGGCTGATCCTGCCGTCTGCGGCCATGGCGCGGGCCTGGGCCTGGGCTGCCGCCTGCAAGCCGGAATCGATCGTAAGGGCGCCGAGCCCCTTGTTGGCGCGGTATAGCGAGATCATGGCGCGGGCGGCCTCCGCATCCACGACCGCGCCGGAGGCTGCGAGCGAGCGGTACATGGCCGGCTCCTGCGATGCGCGCGGCATGGGCGCAGGCGCATCGGCGCAGCCCGCAAGGGCGAGCGGCAGGGCAAGAACGAAAGCAAGCGCTGGATGAAGCGCCGACGGGCGTGAAGTGCGGGCGGATGTCATGCGAACCGATGTCATGTGAGGGGCGTCTTGCGAGCGGTAATCTTGGACAACCCATAGCCATACACGTCTAAAAGCTCGTGAACGGATTGTGTTTTGGCCTGCATTCATGCGTCCTTGTCGCGCGCCGCCGCATCCTTGTCGCGCGCCGCCGCATCCTTGTCGCGCAGATTTTCAGCCACGGCTTCGGCGACGGGGCCTTCGAGCGAGACGCGGGTCGGCCCGGCCGCCGGCGCGCCAATGCTGATCGTCTCCTGCTTGAAGGCGGCAAAAAGGGCGTAATGCAATTCGCTCTTGGCGCGGCCGGACGTCTCGACATCGTCGACGAAGCAGACAAGCTCGAACTTGAGCCCGCCTGGCCCCATCTCGATGAACAGGGTCGTGGGCGCGGGGATTTTTGCGACCTTCTCGTTGTCTTTGGCGACGCCGGTCATCACCTCGCGCACCTGTTCCGGATCGACGCCAAGGTTCAAGGTCACGGGAATCTTGATACGCGCGACCCTGTCGTTGCGCACCCAGTTCTTGACCACGCCGGTGATGAGACTGGAGTTCGGCACGATCATGGTCGAGCGGTCGAAGGTTTCGATTTCGGTCGCGCGAACATTGATTTTTCGCACATAGCCCTGGTCGGACCCCATCACCACGAGATCGCCGACACGCACGGAGCGCTCCCAGAGAACGATGATGCCCGACACGAAATTGTTGACGATGGATTGCAGACCGAAACCGATGCCGACCGAGAGCGCGCCGGCGACGATGGCGATCTTGTCGAAGCCGAGACCGACCTGCGCCAGCGCGGCGGAGGCCGCCAGAAAAATGCCGACATAACCGACGCTGGTGCGGATGGAATTGCGCAGGCCCGCATCGAGATTGGTCGCCGGCATGAGGCTGTTTTCGAGCCAGCTCTGCACGCCGCGCGTGGCGATATAGCATAGCGCGAACAAGAAAAGCGCGACGATGACGCTCGACGGCGAAATGGTGACGCCGCCCACCGTGAAACCGAAAAAGGCGCTGCGCAGCCCGCCGAACAAATCGTCCGATTGCAGCCCCCATGGCGCAACGACCGCCGCCAGACCTATGGCCAGCAGCAAAATCTGCGTCACGCCGGACAAGACGATGCCGATCTGCCCGACGCCCTCGCGGCGCAAGCCGATATTCGCCATCAAGGTGCGGCCGAAGGGCGTGGTCGGCTGAAACGTCGCGCCAATGCCGTTGGTGGCGAGCGGCACGAGAATGGCAAGCGCGCCGATGACGCCGACCACCCAGACGAATTGCACCATCAAGAAGGAGGCGAGCGGGATGTAGCCGAGGAAAGCCGCAAGCCCCATGACCACGATCGCAACCCAGGCGACGAGCCGCGCCACGCCGATCCAGCGCGGCGGCGGAATGACGCGCGGGCCCAGGCAGGCCTCATCCTCGTCATGCCCGATCGCGCCATAGATCGTCGCCGCCGTCAGTCCGGCGAAAACGACTGCGCCGACACCCTGAATGTAGGCGGTCACGGGAAGGGCGGCCGCCGTAATTTCGACGAGCCCCAGCAGGGTCATCACGATGGCGACGACCGCCGCCTGCGTGATGGCCAGATTGGCCAGACGTTCGGCCACGGCGTCGTCCACCGCCGTCAGCCGCCAGTTGGGGCGGGTCGGCGCAAACAGGCCGCGCGCTATGCCCGCCACCGCGGCAAGCATGCCGACCGCCTGAAGCAGAATGCGCTGGAGCGGCTCGATGCGCGCGTTCATCAGGTCGAAAGCGTCGAGCAAAAGAAACAGCAGGACGATCGTGAGGCACGGCGGCGCGGCCACGACGAACGCCGTCCACAAGGCGCCCAGAGCCTTGTGAAAGCGATCGGGCTCGGCCACCGTGGGCTCGCGCGAGAGGATGCGCCGGGCAAGCCGGTAGGCTGCGATATTGACGACGCCGACAAGACCAAGCAGGGCGAAGAAAAAAATCGCGCGCCAGCCCGTGAGATTGTCGAACATGGAGGCGACGAAATCGCTCGAAATCGTCGAGATCGCGCGCAGGCCTGCGGGCAGATCCGCGAATGCGCTCATCCAGAGCGACGGCGACAATATCGAGTAGGAGCGCTGCACCAGCGTGCCGACGAACAGCGTGCGCCGGCGCTCGACGATCCGCGCATTGGTCTGTTCGACCTGGAGCGCCAGCAAATTCGCGCGCTTCAACAATTCCTCGGCACGGGCGAAGCGCCTCTGCTGCTCCTCGCGGTCGCGCGCGACATCGGGGCTTTCCGGGGCCGCCTTCTCGTCGGGCTTGGGGCCGAGCTTGTCGAGCCTCTCCTTGGCGTCGGCAAGGCGCGGCGTCAGGACGGAAATGGCCTGCTGGAGCTTGTCGCCGGCGGGGCCGAGCGAGGTCTTGAGACTGGCCAGAGCAGCGTCGTCGAGCGAATCGCGGCGCAGCGCTGCGGCGACCTGGTCGAGCTGGCTTTTGGCCTGAGCGATCAGTTCCGAGGTTTTGACGCGCGGCGCTTCCTTGGCGGCTCCCGGTTCGCCGGGCGCGGGCGGCGGCATGATGGAATATGAAGGCGCCGGCTCGGGAGGCGGCGCGGTCTGGGCGGCAGGCGCGGTCTGGGCGGCAGGCGCCGGCTCCGTCGCAGGCTTGGCTGAAGGTTCGGCCGCCGTTTTTGCGGTGGGGGCGGAGGGCGACATCGGCGCGCGTATTTGCGCAACGGCCGACGCCCCAACGGCCAGAAGCGCGATCAGGGCTGCACGGGACAGGAATCGGGCGGACAGATTTGGCATGGCGCGGGGAATCGAATCGGAATGCGGCGAATTTCGCACGGATCGCGGGCGATCGCACGATTTCCGGCCGGCGCCGACTTTTTACGCCCCGCCTCAGGCGTCGCGGTAGGTGTGCGCGCCGCCGGCCGGGTCGGTCAGCCGCCATCCGCCCTCGCCGTCGGGCGCGGCGGCGGCAGGCTGAAGCGGGATCTTGCCGAAGCCGCCGGGAATATCCAGCACGTAGGAAGGCCGCGCCAGCCCCGAGACCCTGGCCATCGTCTGCGCAACGATGGCGCGCCCTTCCGCGATCGGCAGGCGGAAATGGGCCGTGCCCGGCGCAAGATCGGGATGGTGGAGATAATAGGGTTTTACGCGGGCCTCGACAAAGGCGCGCATCAGTTCGGCCAGCGTCTCGGGATTGTCGTTCACGCCTTTCAGAAGCACGGTCTGGCTGACGAGCGGCACGCCGGCGTCCGCCAGCCGCGCGATCGCTGTGCGCGCGGCTGCGCCAAGCTCGCGCGGGTGATTGGCGTGCAGCGCCACCCAGACGGCTGCGCCGGGCGCCTGGATCGCCTCGACCAGCGCATCGGTAACGAGGCCGGGCGCAGCGACCGGCACGCGGCTGTGGAAGCGGATGGTTTTCACATGCGCGATGGCCGCTATGGCGGCGACCGTTTGCGCCAGACGGCGCGGGGAAAGCGCCAGCGGGTCGCCGCCGGTCAGGATGACTTCCCGTATCTGCGGGCGCGCCGCGACATAATCGAGCGCTGTGCGAAAAGCCTGCGGCGACAGCATGCCGCCTTTCGTCGCGCCCACGCTCTCGCGGCGGAAACAGAAGCGGCAATAGACCGGACAGGCGGCGACGCTCTTGAGGAGGGCGCGGTCGGGATAGCGGTGGACAAGGCCCTCGCAGGGCGCATGCGCGTCGTCGCCGATGGGATCGGCGCATTCCTGCGGCGCGGTCTCGAGTTCGCGCACATCGGGTACGAATTGCCGTGCGATCGGGTCGGCCGGGTCGGCCGGGTCGACGAGGGCGGCAAGATGGGCGGTCATGGCCGCCGAATATCGCGCGATTATTTTTGCAAGCGCTGCCGCCTGCGCGGGCGCAACAAGGCCGGCGGCGACGAAATCCTCCGGTTTGCTCAGGGTTTTCTCAGGTGTCTCGGGACGGGTCATGTGGCGCCCGCCGCCGCCACGGGGGTCCACAAAACGTGCTCGATGCGTTCGGCGCCGGCGGCGAGCATGGCCAGCCGGTCGAACCCGAGCGCGACGCCGCTGGCCTCGGGCGCGATCTCCAGCGCCCGCAGGAAATCCTCGTCGACCGGATAGGCTGCGCCATAACGCGCCTGTTTTTCGGCCATGGCGGCGGCAAAACGGGCGCGCTGCTCGGCGGCGTCGACCAATTCGCCGAAGCCGTTGGCAAGCTCCACCCCGCAGGCGTACATTTCAAACCGCTCGGCTACCCTGCCGTCTGCGGGTTTCAGCCGGGCAAGCGCGGCCTCCCGCGCGGGATATTCGCTCAGAAGCGTCAGTCTGCCTTGCCCGAGCGCGGGCTCGATCCGCGCCGACAATATCTTGGAGAAGATATCGGACCAGTCGTCGTCGGCCGCAACGCGGATCGACAGGCGGGCGGCGGCCGCAGCCAGCGCGGCGCGGTCATCGAGGGCGGCGATGAGATCGATCCCCGCATGGCGCATAAAGGCTTGCGCTACCGTCATGATTTCCGGTTCGGCGAAGGGATCGGCCGTCTGCCCGCGAAAACTCAAAACCTTCGCGCCGGCGGCCTGTGCGGCGGCGCGGGCGAGCGCCACGCAATCTTCCATGATCGCGCCGTAAGGCTCGCGCGCACGGTACCATTCGAGCATGGTGAATTCGGGATGGTGGAGCGCGGAGCGCTCTCCATTCCGAAACGCCCGGGCGAAAGTGAAAATGCGGTTTTCGCCAGCGGCCAGCAGCTTTTTGCAGGCCAATTCCGGCGATGTATGCAGGTAGAGCCGGCTCGCCGCGCCATCCGGGGCGACCAGATCGGTTGCAAAGGCCTGAAGGTGGATTTCGGCGCCGGGGGAGACCTGGAGGCAGGCGGTTTCCACCTCCTCGAAGCCCTGCGCTTGAAAAAAGCCGCGACAGGCATTAGCAATCCGGCCGCGCGCCTTGAGAAAGTCACGGCGATCGGCGTAAACGTGCGGCGCCCACCAGGGCGAAGCTTCGTGCATCAAACCATTCTTTGGGTTGCGGCAGGCCGGCGCCTTGAGGGCGCCCCTGAAGTTCGGCGGACCATAGTCCGGACGCCCTCAGCCTTCAATCGACTGCGCAACCGAGGGTTACATGAGAGTCATCGCCTCTTCCATCCGCAAGGGCAATATCATCGAGCATGGGGACGGCCAGCTCTACGTTGTGCTGACGGCGGAAAGCTTCCATCCCGGCAAGGGCACGCCAACGACCCAGATCGACATGCGCCGCCTGTCGGACGGCGTGAAAGTGTCGAACCGCTACAAGACGACCGAGCAGGTCGAGCGCGCCTTCGTGGAGGACCACGACCATTCCTATCTCTACGAGGATGGCGACGGCTATACCTTCATGAACGACGAGAATTACGAGCAGGTGATCGTCTCCAAGGACACGATCGGCGATCAGGCGGTGTTCCTGCAGGAAGGCATGAAGGTCATTCTGTCGATGTTCAACGGCAATGCGGTCGCCATTCAACTGCCGCCGCGCGTGACGCTGGAAGTGACGGAGACGGAGCCGGCGATCAAGAACCAGACGGCTTCGTCCTCCTACAAGCCCGCGATCCTGTCGAACGGCGCCAAGACCATGGTGCCGCCGCACATCCAGACCGGAACGCGCATCGTCGTGCAGACGGAAGACGGAGCCTACGTCGAGCGCGCCAAGGACTGAACCTCGAAAGCCCTGGTTCAGGAACCAGGCAAGGGCTCCGGCGGTTTGGCGCCGGAGCCTTTTATTTGTCCCGGCCGAAAATATTTGTCCCGGCCGGAATATTTGTCTCAGTCGAAAACCACCACGCCGCGGGCGACGCCGCCCTTGCGCAATTGCTCGAAGCCCTCGTTGATTTCCTCGAGCTTGTAGGTGCGCGAGATCAGCGAATCGAGGTCGAGCTTCTTGTTCATGTAGAGGTCGGCCAGGATCGGGAAGTCGATATCGGGCTGGACCGAGCCATAGAAGGTGGACGCCAGCGTCTTCTGCTGGAACACCATGCCGGCGGGCGCAATGCCGGCTTTGGTCGCCACCGAGGGAATGCCGACCATGGTCGCCTGGCCGCCGGCGCAGATGCAGTCGATGATTTGCAGGACGGTGGCTTCCGAGCCGATGGCGTCGAAGGCGTAATCGGCGCCGCCGCCGGTGATCTCGCGCACTTCCTTGGCGACATTGGCGGTCTTGGCGTTGATCGTATGCGTGGCGCCATACTGCTTTGCGTATTCGAGCTTGTTGTCGAGCAGGTCGACGGCAATGATCTTGCCGGCGCCGACAAGTCTTGCGCCCTGCACGATGTTGAGGCCGACGCCGCCGCAGCCCACGACCACGACGCTGGAGCCCGCCTCCACTTTCGCCGCGCGATAAACCGCGCCGACGCCGGTCGCCACCGAACAGCCGATGATGGCGGCAATCGTCCAGGGCAGGTCCTTGCGGATCGGCACGAGATTTTCGGTCGAGCAGACGACTTCCTCGCGGAATGTGCCGATGCGCGCCATCTGATAGACGGGTTCGGCCTTGAATTTCATGCGCGTCGTGCCGTCGGGCATCAGGAAGCCCGGCGCGCTGTGGCCGTTGCACAGAACGGAGCGGCCGGAAT
>JBKDZW010000088.1:0-5138 GCA_047971685.1 Rhodoblastus sp. | reverse complement strand
GGCCTGACTTGCGGAAGCATCAAACATTTTGGATGTTTGGTGCCCAGGAGAGGACTCGAACCTCCACGGCTTGCACCACTGGTACCTGAAACCAGCGCGTCTACCAATTCCGCCACCTGGGCCCGGCGCGTCTCTTACGGGGCGGAGGGGCGCCTGTCAACGCGGGCGGATGCAACCTGTGGCGCAAGCGTCCGCTGCGCGCGAAATATCCGCGACAACCGTGTGTCTGGAGTTCGGCGCGCGCAGGTTGTATAGCCGGGATGGATTTTCTGTTCGGGCTGGAAGAGGCTCCCATGACGGACGTTTTACCGCATAACGAGCGGCTGGTTACGGTATTCGGCGGCTCGGGCTTCATCGGCCGCACAGTCGTGCAGGAACTCGTCAAGCGCGGCTGGCGCGTGCGGGTCGCCTGCCGCCGGCCCGATCTTGCCTTTTTCCTGAATTCGCTGGGGCGCGTCGGCCAGATCGCGCCCGTGCAGGCCAATCTGCGCTTTCCCGATTCGGTGGCCGCCGCCATGCGCGGGGCCGATGCTGTGGTCAATCTCGTGGGCGTGCTCGCCGAGAGCGGCCGCCAGAGCTTTGAGGCCGTACACGGGTTTGGCGCGGCGAGCGTCGGCAAGGCTGCGGCGGCGGCCGGCATTCGCAATGTCGTTCATGTCTCGGCGATCGGCGCCGACGAGAAATCGAGCGCGGCCTACGCCCGCACCAAGGCGCGCGGCGAGGCGGCGATCCGCGAGGCCGTCCCCGAAACCGTGATTTTCCGCCCTTCGGTCGTGTTCGGGGCGGAAGACAGTTTCCTCAATCGCTTCGCGGCTATGGCGCGCATCATGCCGGTGCTGCCGCTGGTAGGCGCAGATACGAAATTCCAGCCTGTGTTCGTCGGCGACATTGCAACCGCAATCGCCGATTCGCTCGACGGCAAGACCAGGACCGGAACCACTTATGAGCTGGGCGGGCCGGATGCCCTCGCCTTTCGCGATCTCGTCGCCTATATCTGCGGCCAGATCGGCCGCAAGCGTCTGCTGGCCCCCGTGCCGTTCGGTCCCGGCCGCGTCATGGCGTTCTGCACGGAACTCCTGTCGACGTTGTCGCTCGGTCTTTATCCCGACATGCTGACCACGACGCGCGATCAGGTCGAAATGCTGCGCGCCGACAATCTCGTCTCCGAGGCCGCCAGAGCCGAGGGACGCACGCTCGAAGGCCTGGGCATCACGCCGGAATCCCTCCGTGTCGTCGCGCCGACCTACCTGTGGCGTTATCGCGCGACCGGCCAATACGATTCGCGCAAGCTCGCATGAATTTCACCCTCGCGGCGAAAAGTGCGGCGGGGGCGCGGGGTTGGGCAGGGGCGTCACCGCCTGCGGCGCGAGAATTTTGTGGACGCGCACCATGAACGCGACGCCGAACAGCGGCGTCAGCAGATTGACGATCGGCACGGCGACGAAGGCGGCGACGAACAGGCCCGTCAGAAACAGGGTCGCTGCGTGGCGGCGGCGCAGTTCGCGCACCTCCTCCAGCGTGTGGAAGCGTAGCGCCGCAAGCTCGAAATATTCCCGCCCGAACAGATAGGCGTTGGCGGCGAAGAAGACGAGCGCGTTGACGCCCGGCAGCAGGAACAAGATCAGCGCGAACAGGTTCACCGCCAGCGACACGAGCGCGAATTTGCTCGACAGCCATACCGCCTGCCCCGCCGGCAGGGCGCGCCCGCGCGCGCCTTCGGGGCAGACCTCGCGCTCGGCAAGGTCTGCCAGATCGTCGAGGAAGAAGCCCGCAACCAGCATCGAGACTGGCGCGACGATGAAAGCCAGGCCGACCACGAGGCCGACGCCGAGCGCCACCGAGATCGCCGTCGTGATCCAGGGATAGGGGAACCAGGCGGGGTTCAGGAGATAGCCGACCAGAACCTTGTCGAGCCCGACCCACAGCAGCGCCAGCAGCGCAAGCGTCAGCGCCAGCACCTTCCAGAGCGTCGCGCGGAAAGGCGGGCTGAACATCTGGTTCAGCGCGTCATAGGCGGCCCGGAAAATCTGCATCCACATTTCTGGCGTTCCGTTCCTGTCGATCCGGTTTTCTGGCGTGAAAGATGGGGATGCGGGCTGGCCGGCGCAAGCGCGCGCGGGCGCAGCTCACGCCCGATGGTTACAGCCGCGCGCCGGTCCTTGCGTCGAACAGATGCACGGCGTCGGCGGAAATGATGAGTTTGTGGTCGTCGCCCACAGGCGCTTTTTGCGCGGCCGGCAGGGCGAGCGTGAAGGGCGCATCCGCCAGGCGGCCATGCACGAGCTGGCCAGGGCCCAGTTCTTCGACAAGTTCGACCGTAAACGGCAGGCCGTCGCCGTTCTCTGCAAAGGTCGCGCGCTCCGGCCGTACGCCGGCGCGCACCTGCGCGCCGGAGGGGGGGCCGAAATCGCCGGCGTCATAGGCAAGCTGGGCGCCGCCGGCCAACCGCACGAGGCCGGGCTTTTCGACCATGCCGTCGAGAAAATTCATTGGCGGCGAACCGAGAAAGCCGGCCACGAAAACGCTCGCCGGGCGCTCGTACAATTCGAGCGGGGCGCCGACCTGCTCGACCCTGCCGGCGTTCATGACCACCAGCATGTCGGCAAGCGTCATGGCCTCGAGCTGATCGTGCGTGACATAGATCGAGGTCGTATTGAGACGGCGTTGCAGTTTGCGGATTTCGACGCGCATGGCCACGCGCAGCTTGGCGTCGAGATTGGAGAGCGGTTCGTCGAACAGGAAGACCTGCGGCTTGCGCACGATGGCGCGGCCCATGGCGACGCGCTGGCGCTGGCCGCCGGACAATTGACGCGGCTTGCGCTTGAGCATGGCCTCGTCGAGTTCGAGAATCTTAGCCGCCTCGTTGACGCGCGCGAGAATTTCGGGCTCCGGCGTTTTCAGGTTCCGCAGGCCATAGGCCATGTTGTCGTAGACGCTCATATGCGGATAGAGCGCGTAATTCTGGAAGACCATGGCGATGTCGCGATCCATGGGCTCGAGGTCGTTGACGATGCGCGCGCCGATGGAGACCGCGCCGTCGCTGATGGTTTCCAGCCCCGCGATCAGGCGCAAAAGCGTGGATTTGCCGCAGCCGGACGGGCCGCCACGCACGCAGAAACCGCCGTCCGGCACGGCGAAGGCCACGTCTGTCTCGGCCTTGAAGCCGCCGGGATAGGTTTTGAACACACGGTCGAGAAGAACGCTCGCCATTTTACTTCTCCGTCTCGACCAGGCCTTTGACGAACAATTTCTGCATCAGCACCACGACAAGCACGGGCGGCAGCATGGCGAGCACGGCGGTGGCCATGGCAAGCTGCCATTCGGTGAGCGCATCCTGCACGGCCACGATCTTCTTGATGCCGATGACGATGGTCTGCATGTCGTCGCGCGTGGTGATGAGCAGCGGCCAGAGATATTGGTTCCAGCCGTAGATGAACAGGATAACGAAGAGAGCCGCGATATTGGTGCGCGACAGCGGCAGCAGAATATCCCTGAAAAAACGCATGGGGCCGGCGGCGTCGATTTTTGCCGCCTCCAGCAATTCGTCCGGCACGGTCATGAAGAACTGGCGAAAGAGCAGCGTTGCGGTTGCAGATGCAATCAGGGGCACGGAAAGGCCGGCATAAGTGTCGAGCATGCCGAGATCGGCGACGACCTTGTAAGTGGGATAGATGCGGACTTCGACCGGAAACATCAGCGTGAGGAAAATCAGCCAGAAGGCGACCATGCGCAAGGGAAAACGGAAATAAACGATGGCGTAGGCCGAGATCAGCGAGATCGCGATCTTGCCGATGGCGATGACAAGCGCGGAAACAAGCGAATTGAGAAGCATGATCGAGACATGCGCGCGCGTCGTGCCGCCCGTGCCTTCAAACAGAACGCGCCGGTAGTTTTCGAGAAAATGCGGGCCGGGCGTCAGACCGAGCTGGCCATTGGCGATGGTGGCCGCATCCCATGTCGAGGCGACGAAGGCCATGTAGACCGGGAAGACGATGACCAGCACGCCCGCCAGGAGAACGATATGCGCGAAGACGGCGCCGAAGCGGCGGTTTTCTACCATGAGGCGCGCGTCCTTCGCCGCCCGGCCTCCGCCTCGGGCCCTTTCCTGCAAAGGAACGGGTGGCATGCGCGCGCCATGTCCGTGAAGTCAGGCATCAATAGGCGACCTTGCGTTCGACATAGCGGAACTGGATCGAGGTGAGCGCGATGACGATGATCATCAAGATCACGGATTGCGCATTCGAGCCGCCGAGATCGCCGCCCAGACGGCCGTCGGAAAAGACCTTGTAGACGAGCGTCTCGGTCGCCTTGGCCGGTCCGCCGCCGGTGACTGCGTCGATGATGCCGAGCGTGTCGAAGAAGGCGTAAACGATGTTGACGACCACCAGAAAGAACGTGGTCGGCGAGAGCAGCGGAAAGACGATGGTCCAGAAGCGGCGCACGGGCCGCGCGCCGTCGATGGCGGCGGCCTCGATCAGGGATTTCGGGATCGCCTGAAGGCCCGCCAGAAAGAACAGGAAATTATAGCTGATCTGCTTCCAGACGGCCGCGATGATGACGAGCGTCATCGCCTGCGCGCCGTCGAGCGTCGGGTTCCAGTCGATGCCGAGGCTTTTCACGCCATGCGCGAAAAACCCGAGCGAGGGCTGGAAAAGAAAGATCCAGATGACGCCGGCGACCGCCGGGGCGACCGCATAGGGCCAGACGAGCAATGTCTGGTAGACCGTCTTGCCCCTGATGCCGCGGTCGGCCTGCACGGCGAGCAGAAGCGCGATAGACAGCGAAGCAAGCGTGACAGAGACGGCGAAGATCGCCGTCACGCCGATGGCGTGGAAATAATAGGGATCGGCGATGAGGTTGCGGTAATTCTCGAGGCCGACGAAATTCGAGGTCGTGCCGAAAGCGTCCTGAATGTAGAAACTCTCCTTCACCGCCTGCGAGGCCGGCCAGTAGAAAAAGACAAGCGTGATCGCCAATTGCGGGGCGACCAGCAGATAAGGCAGAAGCCTGTTGGAGAAGGTTGCGCGTTTTTCCATTTTCCACCGTTGCCGGCCTTCTCCTGCGGAACCGAAGAAGGTGGCCCGGAAATCCCCCTTGCGGGGAGAATCGGGCTCCGGCGAAGTCGATGCATTCAGGCG
>JBKDZW010000087.1:0-22192 GCA_047971685.1 Rhodoblastus sp. | reverse complement strand
CCGGCGCCCGACGATATTTTGGGCGCGCGCCGCCAGCAAGTCGATGCAATCGCCTCCAATCTGCGCAAGGACATGCGCGATCTGCTGGCGCGCCGCAGGACGCGGCTCGGCGAACTCGATGCGCGGCTCGCCCGCCATTCGCCGCGGGCCGAGCTTGCGCGCAGGCAGGGCGAATTGCGTCAATTGTTGGAAAATCTGGCGCGCCTTGGGGCCGCGATTGCGCCAGCGCGCGCCGAGGTTCTGGCGCAACGCGCCGCGCGCCTGCAACGAGCCATGGAAAACCGCCTGAGCCAGGGTCGCGAGCGCATAGCAAACCGCAGGCAGGAGCTTGCCGCATTGCACGCGCGCCTTGGTCCGGCGGTTCTGCGCCATGTGGCCGCGCGCCGCGAAAAATTTCAGGCGCTCGAAAAGCTGCGCGCCTCGCTTGGCTACGAAAATGTGCTTGCGCGCGGCTTTGCGCTGGTGCGCGACGTAAACGAGGCGCCCCTGCGCAGCGCGGGCGCGGTGACAGCGGGCCAGAAACTCGTCATCCAGTTTTCAGATGGCCGCAGGCGCGCGATCGCCGAGGGCGAGGCGACGGTATCCGAGCCAAAGGCAAGCGCGCCACCGGCCGGGAAACCACCAAGGAAACCGTCAAGAAAACCGTCAAGCGCCGCAAAACAGAAAGCCGATCAGGGCTCGCTGTTCTGAGTGCGTGGATGGCGGCGGCGTGGGCCGCGATTGCCGGCCATCGGACTGTCGCGCGAACTTCCAATGGATTGCATACACGCGCCTTCCATGCGCTATGCTTGCCTTCCATGTGTTATTCTTGACGGCGTCGATCTCGACGCCGCGCAACGCCGGAGGATGTCGCCTTAAAATGCGGATCGCATTGTTGTCGGACATCCACGCCAATCGCGAGGCGTTCGACGCCTGCCTCAACCATGCGCGCCGGCAGGGCGCGGAGCGCTACGTCATTCTCGGCGATATCGTCGGCTACGGGGCCGATCCCGTTTATGTGGTCGACGTCGTGCGCGGCATGCAGGACAAGGGCGCCGTCGTCCTGCTCGGCAATCACGACGAGGCCGTATCGGGTTCGCTCAACGGCATGAACGAATATGCGCGCGCCTCGATCGAATGGACGCGCGGCAAGCTCGATGTCGCGCAAAAGAAATTTCTGGCGGAACTGCCGCGCACCCATCGCGAAGGCGACATTCTCTACGCCCATTCGGAAGGCTCCAATCCGCCGGCCTGGATTTACGTCGACAGTCCCGCCGTCGCCGAGCGCGCCATGCGCGGGGTCGATGCTAAGGTCACGTTCTGCGGCCATGTGCATGTGCCGCAACTCTACAATATGGCGCCAATGAAGCCGGCCGTTCCCTTCACGCCGCAATCGGCCATCGCCATGCGCCTGTCGTCCTCCCGGCGCTGGCTTGCGGTGCTGGGTTCGGTCGGCCAGCCGCGCGACCAGAACCCGACGGCGGCCTATGCGATCTACGACGACGAAAACCGTTCGATCAGCTTCTGCCGCGCGCCCTACGACATCGAGCGCGCTGCGCAAAAGATCAAGAACGCCGGCCTTCCCGCAATCCTTTCCGCGCGTCTGTTCGTAGGCCGATAAATGGATATGGGGAAATAATATGGGTCGCGAGATTCTGAAGGTCGGCGCGCTCGTCGACGGTTTTCTCGTCGGCGAAAAACTGCATGTCGGCGGCATGGCCTCCATCTGGCGTGTGACGCGCCAGGACGTGGATTTTCCCGTCATCCTTAAGTCGCCGTTCATTCTCGACGGCGACGACGCCACGGCGATCGTCGGTTTTGAAATGGAACAGATGATATTGCCGCAGCTTTCCGGCCCGCATGCGCCGCGCTGCCTGACGGTCGGCGAATTTTCGCGCCAGCCGTACATCGTCATGGAATATGTCGAGGGCGCCTCGCTGCTTGTCGAATTCGAGAAGGCGCCGCTGCCGGTCGAACGTGTGCGCGAGATCGGCGCGAAAGTGGCGACCGCGCTCGATGCGCTGCATCGCCAGCAGGTCATCCACCTCGACATCAAGCCCTCCAACATCATCATGCGCAAGTCGGGCGAGGCGGCGCTGATCGACTTCGGCCTGTCGCGCCACGAGCAATTGCCCGACCTTCTGGCGGAGGAATTCCATCTGCCCATGGGGACCGGCCCCTATATTTCGCCCGAGCAGGTGCGTGGCGACCGTTCCGATCCGCGCTCCGACCTCTTTGCGCTCGGGGTGCTGATGTACCATCTGATTACGGGCGAGCGGCCCTTTGGTTTCCCGCAATCGCGCCGCGGCCTGCGCCGGCGCATGTGGCGCGATCCCATGCCCCCGCGCGCGCTCCGGCCGGAGACGCCGGAATGGATGCAGGAAATCGTCCTGCGCTGCCTGGAGGTCGATCCCGCCAATCGCTATCCCACGGCAGCCCAGCTCGCCTTCGATCTCGCCCATCCCGAAGACGTGCGCATCACCGCGCACGGGCAGCGCAAGGAGCGCGATCCCCTGCTCAAGGCGCTGGGGCGCCGGTGGAAGATGCACTTTGGCCGCGCAGCGCCAGTGGCCGCGATCACGGAGCGCATTTCGTCCGCGCCTATCGTGGCCGTCTGCGTCGATCTCGATGCGGACGCAGCGCTCGTCGAGGCGTTGCGCAACACCGTGCAGCGCATTCTGCACGCCATGCCGGACGCGCGCCTGGCCTGCCTCAACATTCTGCGGCTCAACCGCATCGGCATCAATTATGCGCTCGACCAGCAGGGCCGCAACATTCACGTCAACCGGCTCATCGAACTCAAGGAATGGGCGCGTCCGCTCGCGCGCGAGGGCGCGCGCGCCAGCTTTCACGTGCTCGAGGCGGCCGATGTCGCCGGCGCGCTTACCGATTATGCGCAAGCAAATCGCGTTGATCAGATCGTGATCGGCGCACGTGGATCTTCCTCCGTGCGCCGCTTCCTCGGCTCGGTTTCGTCGCGCGTCGTGGCTGAAGCGCCTTGCACGGTCACGGTTGTGCGCGCCTCGATGCGCAATGACGCGCCAGCCGAATTGCACGCGCAATTGAGCAATGTCGATCAGGCCCCGTGATTTCGGTCCGCAGCATGTGACGATTGGGCATGGAATTTTCGCGGCGGCCGCATTATATTTCGGCGCACGGGATTGGGTTGATTTTCGTCGGCTGTGACGAAAGTCGAATATTCAGCTCGAAACAAATGATCTGAAGCGATTGCTTTGACGTTGTTTAAGCACAGTGACATTGTTTAAGCACAGTGACATTGTTTAAGCACAGTGACATTGTTTAAGCACAGTGACATTGTTGGAGCACAGTCGATTCTGGAGGAGCGACCGCAATCATGAACCGCCACGAACGCCCCATGCCGCTGATGGACGAAGCCGAGATCGAGTATCTCGACGGCGATATCCGTGTGCGTCGTCCCGGCGCCTTCGTGCGCTGTGCGGTGACCGGCGCGCCGATACCGCTCGAGGATTTGCGCTATTGGAACGTCGACTTGGGCGAAGCCTATGCGAGCCCCGAGGCGAAGCTCATCCGCCTTGGCGTCAAGCCGCGCTGATTCCGTAAAAGTTACTTTGACGCGCGACAAACCAAACTTGAGCAAATGAAGCGAATGGAAATTCGCAAGATTTTCTCCAGGCGCAGAATTTTCTTCAAGCCCAGAATTTTCTCGGAACGCAGAATTTCCTCAACGCGAATTCTGCGGGTGTAAAAAGAGCGGCGTGAAGAGTCTGTCCGCCGCCGTCTCATCCTCGAAAACCGCATCGACGCGCACGATCGACGCCCGCGCCTCGCCATCCAGCGCAAAACTTTCGTCGTCGAGGTTTGCGCCCAGTCGCGCGGCGTCCTTCAGCGTGGTCGCCAGCGTTGCGTGATTTTTGCGTGCGAGCGCGCCGAGTTCGCCAAGTTCGGAGGCCCGGAACGCATGATGGTCGGGAAAGGCGCGCCGCGCGACCACCTGCGCGCCAATGTCCTCCAGGGTGCGGAAGAACTTCTCCGGCAGGCCGATCCCGGCAAAGGCGACAATGCGCCGGCCGGCCAGCGCGCGCGCGCGCGCATCGGGTTCGAGTTTCGCGCGCAGGATCGCAACGCCGGACTTTTGCGCAATGCCTGCGACCTTCTCGCCGGCCTCGCCTGGCCCCATGACGACCAATGCCTGCACATGCGGCAATTGCGCAAGCAATGGCGCGCGAAGAGGGCCGGCAGGCAGGCAAAGGCCATTGCCGAGACCGCTCGCGCCATCGACGACCGCGATTGCGAGGTCCGGCTCGATCCGCCGGCTCTGCAAGCCGTCGTCGAGAACGAGCACGCTGGCGCGCGCCTCCTCTATCGCGCGCAAGGCGGCGGCGGCGCGGTCGCGCCCGACGAAAGTCGGCGCTACGGCGGCCAGCAGGAGCGCCTCGTCGTCAAATCCGCGCGAAACGAAAGCGGGACGTTCGCCCGCCTCGATCAGGCGGCGCGCGAGCGCCTGCGCAATCGGCGTCTTGCCGGCGCCGCCAGCCGTGAAATTGCCGACCGTTATGACGGGAACGGCGACCTGCGCGCCGGGCCTGCGCATGCGCTGCCCGACAAGCGCGCCAAAGAGCGCGCCGCAAGGCTGCAACAGGCGCGCCGCCATGTTCGGTCGCTGCGCGCGCCAGAACGCCGGCGCTTTCATCGGTCTGCCCCGCGCGCCAGACAGGGCGCGATGCTTGCGAGAATGCGCGCGGTGGCGCCGCTCAGGCTTTCGACGGTTTCGCCGGCAGCGCGCGCCATCTCGCGCGCTGCCGCAGGTTGAGCGAACAGCATGGCCAGACGCCCCGCCAGTTCGGGCGCATCGTTCACGCAGGCGCCGCCGCCAGCCGCATCCAGCAGCGCATAGGCGTCGACGAAATTGTCGACGCCCGGCCCGTGCAGAATGGCGCCGCCGAGCTTTGCCGGCTCGATCGGATTTGGTCCGCCGCCGGGGACAAGCGATTTGCCGACGAACACGATATTGGCGAGCCGCAGCCAGAGCCCCATTTCGCCGAATGTATCGGCGATGAAAACCTTGATGTCGGCCCCAACCGGCCCCTCTGCGCTGCGCAAGGTGTTGCTGGCGCCGGCGCGACGTGCGAGCGCGGCGATCTCGAGCCCGCGCCGCGCATCGCGCGGCGCGATGACGAGCAGTGCTGCGGGAAAGTTCCGGCGCAGGATTTCATGCGCCTCGAGGCAGATTTCCTCCTCGCCCTCGTGCGTGGAGACAGCGACCCACACGGGCCGCGCGCCGATTTCGGCTGCAAATTCGGCCAGCGTCTGCGGGTCGGCCGGCGGCGGCGCCACGTCGTATTTCAGATTGCCGGCGACGGTTATGCGCTGCGCGCCAAGGCGCGCAAAACGCGCGGCGTCCTCGTCCCCTTGCGCAAAAACCGTCTCGAAGGCGTCGAGCGCGCGGCGCGCGAAATCCGGCGCGCGCAGCCAGCGCCTGACCGAGCGTTCGGAAATGCGTGCATTGACCAGAAACAGCGGCGTTCCGCGCCGCTGCGTCTCGAAAATAAGATTGGGCCACAATTCGCTCTCGGCAAAGGCGACAAGATCGGGCCGCCAGTGATCGAGAAAGCGGCGTGCGAAAACCGGGCAATCGAGTGGAACATATTGATGGATGGCGCCGGCCGGCAGCCGTGCGCCGATGATGCGCGCCGAACTGGTCGTGCCGGTCGTGACCAGAACATGCGCGTGCATGCGGGTCAGCGCGTCGATCAGCGGCAAAAGCGAGAGCGATTCGCCGATGCTTGCGCCATGCAGCCAGACGAGAGGGCCGGGCGGCCGCGCAATTTTCGTGCGGCCCATGCGCTCGCCGGCGCGCGCGGCGTCCTCCTTGCCGTGCGTTGCGCGCCGCGCCAGAAAGAGCGGCGCAAAGGGCGCAAACAGCGCGCTTGCCGCGCGATAGAGATAAAGCGCCGGCGCCGTCATCGGCCTTGCGGGCGCAACCGGCGTTTCATGCGGCGCGCGTCTCCTGAATGGCTCAACCCTGTGCGGGGTCGAGGAAGCGGTGCAGATGCACGATGAAATAGCGCATATGCGCATTGTCCACCGTCGCCTGCGCCCTGGCTTTCCAGACGGCGTGGGCGGCGGCGTAATTGGGATAGAGGCCGACGAGTTCGACCTTGTCGAGATCCCTGAACTCCGCGCCGTCGAGGTCGGCCAGTTCGCCGCCCAGAACCAGATGCGGCAATTGTTTTGCGGGCTTGTCGGTCATGTATGCGCCTTTTGAGTTTGCGGCCTGGTTTGCAGGACGCGCCGGATCTCCCGGAATATCCTCTTTTCAGGAGGTCGTTGCGTGCGCGAAAGCTGCGAGAATTGCGGGATGGGAGGCGCGCGCGGCCGCCGCCAGCGCGCCATGGGTGAGTTGCGTTCTGTTGTAGCGAATCTGTGTTCCGTCGAGAGCGGTCAGCAGTCCGCCGGCTTCATGCAGGATGAGATCGGCCGCCGCAATATCCCAATCGTGCGAATTGGGCGAGGACAGCGCGCCCTCGAGCGCGCCGCCCGCAACCATGGCGAACCGCATGGCGAGCGAGGGCACGCGCGGCGCGACTTCCATATCGAGCGCGTGCGCGACCTTCGTGGTCGAGGGCTGCGGCCCCGCGATTTTTCCGCCCGCGAGGTTTTCGCGCGGGGCAATGTCGAGCCGCGCGCCATTGAGCCAGGCGCCGCCGCCCGCAAAGGCGAAATAGCGTTCGCCCGCAGCGGGCGCGGCGATCGCGCCGGCGATCGGGCGTCCCGCGCGCACCAGCGCGACCGACACGCACCAGCGCGCATCGCCTGCCGCAAAACCGCGCGTGCCGTCGATCGGGTCGACCACCAGCACGGTCTCGCGCGACAGCCGCTCGGGCGAATCCAGGGTCTCCTCGGACAGCCATGCGGCCTGCGGAACCAGCGGGCGCAGCCGTTCCGTCAAAAAGGCGTCGACTGCAAGATCGGCTTCGGTGACCGGCGATCCGCCCGGCTTGTAGTCCGTGCGCGCGCTGGTCTTTTTGCCCGGCCGAAACCAGCGCATGGCCAAATCCCCGGCCTCCGCCGCAACGGCGTCGAGCGTCCGGGCCATGTGCGCAAGCCAGAGGTCGTCGGAGGTCAAGGGCATAGCGCATCCTAGAGCGCGTCGCATTTTCGCGGAATCGCGCGATGCGCTCTATTGCATTGTTTTCACCGCATATCCTGATCGCAAAAGTCCGCGGCTCTTGCCGGATATGCTCTAGGGCCATGCGGGGCAAGACGCAAGACGGAACGCCCGCCCGAGCCGGTCTTGCCGAAATAGATCGAATTTGATCGAACCGTTTCAGGTAATTTCGACCAAGCCTTTGCGTTTACGGGGATTTCACCCTTCCGGTTAGGAGTTTGGGCCCTCCTGCGGCCCCAGGATCGCCGGCAAGACGACGTTCCTGCCCGAGGTTTCCATGTCCGCTTGCCCTGTCCTTATGCCCTCTGCCGCCGCCGGAATTGCATGGCGGGGACTGGCCATCGGCGTCGATGAGCGTCAGGGCCGGTTCCTTTATCGTGTTCGCCTGGTGCACGAAGATCCCGTGCAAGCCGCAACGCTGGTCCAGACCGAGGACGAGCGTGAGGCGGTGGCCATGTGGCGCTATTGGAGCGCAAGCCTCAACCTGCCACGCCTGGTCGAGCGCGCGCCGGAGGATTTTCATGCGCTGGAATGGCGTTGCGGCGCGCTGGTCGTGCGCGCCCGCGCCGCCCGCCGTCGCGGCTCGCCGCTTTTTGCCCGCCGCCCCCGCCGCTGCGCGATCAGAAAAATGGGCGCGGAAGGGCCGATGGAAATCCACGCCGGCGAACGCGAGATTATCGCGCGCGACTGATCCTTATCCCTCCGAGGCGGGATAGGCGCGCGCATAAGCCTGCGCGAGCGCGTCCTCCAGCTTGCGCCCCGTGCGGTAAGGCGACAGATTTTCCGGCCGCGCCACGCCGCTCCTGAGGCGCGGGCAGGGCTCCGGCGCGCCGATGGTCGTGTTGACCGGCAGGCGCTCCGCATAAACGGGCAATTCGTAGTCTTCCTCGTCGTCGGCAACGCCTTTGGCGCGGATTTTCGCGGAAGCCTTTTCGATATCCATATAGACGACCGAGGTCGCCTTGATCTCCTGATCGCTGGTTGCCCGCAATTGCGCGCTGCGTCTCGGAAAAAGCCGGTCGACCATCATGACGAGCGCGCGCGCCTTTGCTTGCGGGTCGCTCAGCAGCCGCGCGCGGCCAAAAGCCATGACCGAACGATAATCGATGGAATGGTTGAACCCCGAACGCGCCAGCACGAAGGCGTCAAGATGGGTGGCGGTGAGGCAGGCGGGCTCGCCTTCGGAAAGGTTGCGCAGCATTCGGCTCGCGCTGCTGCCGTGCCAGTAAAGCCGGCTTCCCTCGCGCCAGAACAGGGTGGGCGTGCAATAGGGCTGGCCGTCGATGACATAGGCGACATGACAGAGCGCGGCCGCGTCGAGCAGGGCGTGCGTCGTGGCGTGATCGTAAAAGCCGCGGTCGTGACGTCGCCGCACCCTGTTGGTGTCGTCGAGCGGATAGGACTTGCCGGTCATGCGCGCTCCATTTTTCACTTGAAGGTTCCACAAGCGCGCGCGATGCGCAAAATTCTTTTCGCCGAAAAGCAATCCGCAGGATTGGTTGGGCCGGTTCACAAAGCGGCGAACGCCGCGGCCAGATAGCCGGCAAACAGCAGGAGGCCCGCATCCCGGTTTGCGCGGAACAGGCCAAGCGCGCGATCCTTGTCGCCGGGCGCGATTTTGGCGACCTGCCAGGCCAGATGGGCGGCAAAGGCTGCGACCCCCACATAGGCGATGGGCGAAACGCCGGCCAGATAAACGGCAAGGGCGGAGAATGCGACCGAGAGCGCATACATCAGCCCGACCGCCGCGCGAACATGATCGCCAAACAGCCGCGCCGTCGAGCGCACGCCGGCGATCGCGTCGTCGCGAATGTCTTGCAGCGCATAGATCGTGTCGTAGCCGATGGTCCAGACGATGGCTGCGGCGTAAACCAGCAGGGCAGGGGGCGCCAATGCGCCGAACACGGCGGCCCAGCCCATCAGCCCGCCCCAGGCGAAAGCCAGTCCCAGCACCGCCTGCGGCCAGGAGGTCACGCGCTTCATGAAGGGATAGGCGAGCACGATCACAACCGAGGCGAAGCCGAGAAAAATCGCGAAGGAATTGAAGCACAGAAGTACGGCAAGCCCGACGAGACATTGCAGGACGAGAAAGATTTTCGCCTGTCTCGGGCTCACACGGCCGGATGGCAGGGGGCGTGCGCGCGTGCGCTCCACCTTGGCGTCGATCTCGCGGTCAACCAGATCGTTATAGGTCGAGCCCGCGCCGCGCATGACGATGGCGCCGACCAGAAACAGCAGGAGATGCAGGAAATTGGGGCCATGACCGGCAACCGCGCTGGCCAGCGCGCTCGATTCCCAGCATGGCAGCAGCAACAGCCACCAGCCGATCGGCCGGTCGATGCGTGCAAGCTGCACGTAAGGCACGGCCCAGGCCGGCGCAAACCGCAAAGCCGGATGGCTGGCGACTGAATCAGGCAGCAGATGCGGATCGGCGCCGGTCGAACTCACAGCGGTCCAGGCTCACAAATATCCAGGCTTACACAGAGCCAAGCTTACAACGGACCATGCGGCAATTGCTGGACCTGAGGGCCGCCCATCACGCCGCCCTCGGCCGCCTGTCGCGCCGCCTGTTTCTTCATCTTGGCGATCTGGGCGGCGACCTTGCAGGCCTGGCCGGCCTGGCCGGAGAACTGGGTGCGCTGCTGCTTGGCCCCTTCGAGGAAATTGTCGGGAATCTGGCACCAATCCTTGTTTTTCTCGAAATAGGCGACTGTTTCGCCCAGAACGCTCGCAAGCGAACGGAGTTTCGGACAGGCTTCGGTGGCGTCGAGCTGTTTTTTCTTGCCCTTCGACATGCCCTTGAGCTGATTGATGATGGCGTCGCGCCGTTTCATGAAGCCTTGAATGTCGGTCTGGCAATCGGCAAGAGCCGCCGCAGGCGACAGGACCACGAGAAGGCCCGCCGCAAGCAGGCCCTTGGCGAACGTCTTCTTGGCAAGAAAGCCCCTCTTGGCAAGAAAGACCCTCTTGGCAAGAAAGACCCTCTTGGCGCGAGCGGTCTTGATCTGCGGATTCCGGCGCGAGGAAATAACGTTCAGGCGCAGGGAAGGCGGTGCTGCAAACATGATCCAACCTTTTTGAGGGGCGGCAAACTATCAAATAGCGCCCGCCATCGGCAAGGCGGCGCGTCCAGCCCAACCATAGCAAATGGGCGGCAATGCGGCGCCGAACGGGGCGCCAGAACCGATACCATCGTTCAATGGTCGGGCAAGGTTTGGAAAAATAAGCAAAAACAGATGATTATGTCAACATGGCCTGTCCTTGACAGGAAATGGGCCCGACAATATGGTGCGCGCGTTTTCAAGGACGGGATCGCTGTGATCCTCGCCGATTCCACGAAAACGCGGCAATTTCGCCGGATCGAACCGTCGGGGCGGCGGCGGGCGTGATCTGGCGCCAATGCCCCGGTGGAGGCGCGAAATGGCGAGCGAAGACGGCGGCGCCGGGCCTGAAAATGCAGGGCCCGACGGCGCCGAACTGAAGGCGCGGCTGGCGGCTTTGTCGCATAAGCTCGCCGAAGCCGATCGGGCGGGCGCGCAAGCGTCGGCCGGGACGCCAGATGCGGGCTCGACGAGCCGGGCCTTGAGCCAGGGCATGCGGGCCATGGGAGAATTCGTCGGCGCGGTCGCGGTAAGTGCGGCGATCGGCTGGCAACTGGACGAATGGACGGGCGCTGCGCCGGCGTTCTTGGTGGTGTTTCTCGCGCTGGGAACGGCAGCGGGATTTTGGGGCATCTATCGCATGTCCGCCGGACTTTCGCCGCGGCCACACAGGGCAGGCCGCATGAAACGTCCCGACCCGGCGAAAGCCGGCGACGAATGAACTATCCGGCGAAAGCCGGCGACAGATGAATTCCCCGGCGAAAGCCGGTATGAAACGACGAGAGCCGGCGCGACCGGCGCGGAACGAACCAGAGCCGGCGAAAGCCGGCGACGATGACTAAAAGGGTGAGACCGTGGCGGCTGAATCGCAAGGGATCGATCCGATCCACCAGTTCAACATTACCCGCTTGCTCGATTTGCGCATCGGCGGCGTGGACGCCTCCTTCACCAATTCCTCGCTGTTCATGCTGGTGGTGTTTCTGGCGATCGCCGCGCTGATGGTGCTGGCCACCAACGGTCGTCACGTCGTTCCCACGCGATTGCAGGCGGCGGCCGAAATGGCCTACGAATTCGTCGCCTCCACGGTGCGCGAGACGGCGGGCGATGCGGGCATGCGCTTCTTCCCCTTCGTTTTCTCGCTCTTCATGTTCGTTCTGTTCTCGAACCTGATTGGCCTCATCCCCGGGGCCTACACCGTCACCAGCCAGATCATCGTCACTTCCGCCTTCGCGATGCTCGTCATTATGATCGTGATCGTCTACGGCTTTTACAAACACGGCCTGCATTTCCTGCACCTGTTCGTGCCCTCGGGCGTTGCGCCCGTGCTTTTGCCCTTCGTCGTGCTGATCGAGGTCATGTCCTTCGTCGCGCGTCCGCTCACACTCTCCGTTCGTCTCTTCGGCAATATGCTGGCCGGCCACATCACGCTGAAAGTGTTCGGCAGCTTCGTCGCCATGCTGCTCGGCGCGGGCGCTTACGCGGTGTTTGCGCCTCTGCCGCTGCTCGCCATTGTGGCGTTCAGCGCGCTGGAGCTGCTCGTGGCCGTCCTGCAGGCTTACGTCTTCGCCATTCTCACTTGCGTCTATCTGAACGACGCGATTCACCCGGGCCACTGATAAAAGGCGCTTGGCGCACAACAACACATAGTCGCCCACAAAACTCCTGAAGGAGCATTCAAATGGATCCTGTTGCAGCCAAGTACATCGGCGCCGGCCTCGCCTCCATCGGCATGGGCGCCGCCGCCATCGGCGTCGGCATCATTTTCGGCGACTTCCTGTCGGGCGCGCTGCGCAATCCCTCGGCTTCCGATCGCCAGTTCGGTCGCGCGTTCATCGGCGCGGCGCTCGCCGAAGGTCTTGGCATTTTCGCGTTCCTCGTCGCGATTCTGCTCCTCTTCGTGATGAAGTAATTTTTTCGCGCGCGCCCCGTCAGGCGGGGCGCGCGCGTTTCGTTTTACCGTTTAGGCGAACAGACTTTCAGGCGGACAGACAATGGCCGGCAACGCAAACGACGCCCATAAGACGGGCACCGAGGTTCATGGCGGCGCCGAACACGGCTCGGCCTTCCCGCCCTTCGACTCCACTTATTTTTCCTCGCAGTTGATCTGGCTGACGCTGATTTTCGGCGCGCTTTACCTGCTGATGAGCCGCGTGGCCCTGCCGCGCGTCGCCGGAATCCTGAAAGCGCGCGGCGACACGATTTCAAACGATCTTCAGACCGCCAAGACAGCGCAGGGCAAGGCCGAGGCCGCCGGCGCCGATCTCGAGAAGACGCTCGCCGAAGCCAAGGGCAAGGCGCAGGCGATGGGCCAGGAGGCCCATCAGAATCTCGCCGCCGAGACCGAAGCCAAGCGCAAGACGCTCGAAGGCGAACTCAACGCCAAACTCGCCGCCGCAGACGCGCAGATCGCCGAGACCAAGGCCAAGGCCATGGCCAACGTCGAGGCCGTCGCCAAGGACGCGGCTGCGGCCATCGTCGAACACATCACCGGCAAGCCGGCGGACGCCGCCAAGATCGCCGCCGCTCTGACAAACGCAAAGGCTTGATCCGATGTCTCTGGATCCCGAAAATTTTGTCGCGCTTGGGTTTTTCCTGTTTCTCGCCGTGCTCGCCTATTACGGCGTGCATTCCAAACTGGTCGCCGCGCTCGACGCCCGCATCGACGGTGTGAAGGGCGAACTGGCCGAGGCGCAGAAACTGCGTGAAGAAGCCCAGACCTTGCTCGCCTCCTTCGAGGCCAAGCGTAAGGCCGCCGAAGCCGACGCCGTCGCCATCGTCGCGCAGGCCAGGCAGGAAGCCGAACTGCTCGCCAAGGAAACGCACGAGCGCATGACCGATTACATCGCCCGCCGCACAAAGCAGGCCGAGGTCAAGATTGCTCAGGCCGAAGCTCAGGCCGCCAATGAAGTGCGCTCGGTCGCCGCAGACGTTGCGACCCGCGCGGCCGAAGCCGTGTTGAAGACCGAGACCGCCGGCGCCACCGGCGCAGCGCTGGTCGACAACGGCATCAAGGATCTCGGCAAGCTGCTGCATTGAGCGGAGCTGCTGCATTGAGCGGAACTTGCCGCCCCAATACGAAAAGCCGGCCGTCTGGCCGGCTTTTTGTTGTCGGGTGCATTGTCTGCGGCGTCGCAGGCGCTCCTTTGCCTGACCCGCCATAAACCAAATCGCGCGCCTCGCGCAAAACGCAAATCGCGTGCGAAGAGTCCGATACGTTATTCGCTCGCTTCCGCAACGGGCGGCCGCGCCGTCCATTTCAGAACGGGGTTGCGCGCGGCGCGCGTATCGTCAAGCCGCGCACGCGGCGCAAAGCGCGGCGCTGTTGCAAAGCGCTCGGTCTCGCCGCGCAGCGCGCGCAGGGCCAGATCGCGCATCGCCATGACGAAGAGATCGAGCGAGGCGCGTGATTCGGATTCGGTCGGCTCGATCAGCATCGCGCCCTTGACGACCAGCGGGAAATAGACGGTCATCGGATGATAGCCCTCGTCGATCAGCGCCTTGGCGAAATCGAGCGTGGCGACATGAGCGCCCTTGAGCCAGCTCTCGTCGAACAGAACCTCGTGCATGCAGGGCCGGTCGCCAAAGGGCTGCGAAAAAATGTCGGCCAGACACGCGCGCACATAATTGGCGTTGAGCACAGCGTCCTGCGAGGCCTGCCGCAAGCCGTCCCCGCCATGCGAAAGCATGTAGGAAAGCGCGCGCACATACATGCCCATCTGCCCGTGAAAGGCGGTCATGCGCCCCAGCGCCCGGCTGCCCTCGGCGTCCTCCACCAATTCCAGCGCCCCGTCTTTTTCGCGCAGGAAGGGAACGGGCGCAAAGGCGGCAAGACGCTCCGACAGCACGACCGGGCCGGAGCCCGGACCGCCGCCGCCGTGTGGCGTCGAAAAAGTCTTGTGCAGATTGATGTGCATGGCGTCGACGCCGAGATCGGCGGGGCGCGCGACGCCGACGATCGCGTTGAAATTTGCGCCGTCGCAGTAGAAATAGGCGCCGGCCTGATGCACGGCCTGCGCGATTTCCGCGACCTCGCGCTCGAACAATCCGCAGGTGTTCGGATTGGTGAGCATGATCGCGGCCACATGGGGCCCGAGTTTTTCGCGCACGGTCGCGACGTGGACGAGACCATCCTCGCCGGCCGGCACCGATTCCACCTCGAAACCGATCAATGCCGCGGTGGCGGGATTGGTGCCGTGTGCGGAATCCGGCGCCAGCACGGTCTTGCGCGTATTCTGTTCTCCGCGCGAAATGATCGCGGCCTTGATCGCCATCATGCCGCAGAGTTCGCCATGCGCGCCGGCCTTGGGCGACAGCGCCACCGCCTTCATGCCCGTGGAAACGAGCAGCCAGCGCGACAATTCCTGCATGAGCTCAAGCGCGCCCTGCACGGAAGATTGCGGTTGCAGCGGATGCACATCGGCAAAGCCGGGCAGGCGCGCCATCTTCTCGTTGAGGCGCGGGTTATGCTTCATCGTGCAGGAGCCGAGCGGAAAAAGCCCGGCGTCGATCGAATAATTCTTGCGCGACAGACGCACGTAATGGCGCATCGCCTGCGGTTCCGCGAGGCCTGGAAGCTCCGCCCTGTTTTCGCGCGCAAGACCGCCAAGACGGTCGGCGAAAGGCGCAGGTTCGTCGATATCGACGCCGGTGCGGTCGAAACCGCCCTGATCGAAGATCAGCGCCTCGTCGATTTCGAGCGCGCGATTGCCCGTGAAAGTCTCGCGGGCAAGGCCATGCGCCTCGCCTGCCTGCGTGGGGCGCCCCTGATTGTTGAGCATCACAGGGCTCCTTTCAGCGCCGCAGCGAAAGCCGCGCGATCCTCGTCCGTGTTCGTTTCCGTGTTGGCGACGACGATGAGATCGCCAAGTCCGCTATCGGGCAGAAGTCGCGAGACGGGAACGCCGCCCAGAACATTGGCCTGCGCCATCTTCTCGATGACGTCTGCCGCATCGCCCTTCACGCGGATGGTGAATTCGTTGAAGAAGCTCTTGTTCAGAACTTCCACGCCGGAAACGCCCGCAAGCATGTCTGCGAGTTTGACCGCATTGGCGTGATTGACGCGCGCAAGCCGCTCCAGCCCCGCGCCGCCCAGAAGCGTCATGTGGATGGAGAAAGCCAGCGCGCAAAGCCCGGAATTTGTGCAGATGTTCGATGTCGCCTTTTCGCGGCGAATATGCTGTTCGCGCGTCGACAAGGTCAGCACGAAGCCGCGTTTGCCATTGGCGTCTACCGTCTCGCCGCACAGGCGTCCCGGCATCTGCCGGACGAATTTTTCGCGCGTTGCAAACAGGCCGACATAGGGGCCGCCGAAATTCAGCGCATTGCCGATGGATTGTCCCTCGCCAACCGCAATGTCCGCGCCCATTTCGCCCGGCGGCTTCACGAGACCGAGCGAGACCGCCTCGGTAAAGACCGCGATCAGCAGCGCGCCATTGGCGTGCGCGGCCTCGGCGATCGGCCGCAGGTCGCGCAGATTGCCGAACACGTCGGGCGATTGCACGACGACGCAGGATGTTTCCTTGTCGATGGCCGCGATAATGTCTTCGCTGGCCAGCGGATCGGGCGCGAGCGTGACGACGGCGTCGTCGGCCATGTCGGAAATCGTGCGCACGACATCGGCATATTGCGGATGCAGCCCGCCCGACAGAATGGCCTTGCGCCGGCGCGTTGCGCGATGGGCCATCAGCACGGCCTCCGCGCACCCCGTCGAGCCGTCGTACATCGAGGCGTTCGCCACATCCATCGCGGTGAGGCGGGCGACCTGCGTCTGGAACTCGAACATGTATTGCAGCGTGCCCTGCGCGATCTCCGGCTGATAGGGCGTGTAGCTGGTCAGAAATTCCGAGCGCTGGATCAGGTGATCGACGCTGGCCGGCACGTGATGCTTGTAGGCGCCGGCGCCGACGAAGAAGGGAACGCTCCCGGCCGCCACATTGCGGCCCGCCATGGCGGAGAGAATGCGCTCGACCTCCATCTCGCCCTTGCGGCGCGGCAGGTCCGGCAGGCCCGCGATCTGCTTGTCTCCGGGAATGTCGACAAACAAATCCTCGATTGCGGAAACGCCGATTCTGGCGAGCATGTCCGCACGGTCTTGTGGCGAATGAGGCAGGTAGCGCATCTGGTATCCACTTGCTTGAAACATGGGCCGTCATTGCGAGGCGGGCGATCTCGCGATCACGGCGCCCGGTCTGTCCGTCTAGAGCGTTTCCGCTTTTCATTGAATCATTGTAACGCTCTGGCTATTTGATTTTTCGCATTTCCGGACGCAAAACCGGTATCCACTTTTGCTGGAATTGCTCTAGTCCAGCGTCTTCAGAAACGCCTGATAGGCCGCCTCGTCCATGAGGCCGTCGAGCTGGCTGGCGTCCGCAATGCGGATTTTCATGAACCAGCCGGCGCCGAGCGGGTCTTCGTTAACCTTGGCGGGCGCGCCCTCGAGTTCGCTATTGACCTCGACCACCTCGCCGGCGACCGGCGCATAGACTTCGCTGGCCGCCTTCACGCTCTCGACGACGGCGGCCTCGCCCCCCTGTTCGACGGCCTTGCCGACATCGGGCAGCTCGACGAAAACGACATCGCCCAGCGCATGCTGCGCATGGTCGGAAATGCCGACTGTGCCGATATCGCCCTCGATGCGGATATATTCGTGATCTTGCGTATAGCGGATCGTCGCCATGGCTCTCTCCCTTCAACCCTTGAAATAGCGGTTTGGCGTAAATGGCGTTTTCGCCACCCGCGCAGCCAGCGCCTTGCCGCGCACCAGCGCGGCGAGTTCGGTTCCAACGCTTGCAAATTCGCGCGCCACATAGCCCATGGCGCAGGGCGCCCCGAGGCTCGGCCCAAAGCCGCCCGACGTGATCTGGCCGACGACCGCGCCATCGGGCGTCGCAATCTCCGCGCCTTCGCGCGCGGGCTGGCGGCCCTCGAAGGTCAGGCCCACGCGCACGCGGGCAGGCCCGTCGCGGAGCGCCTTCTGAATGCGCGCTGCGCCGGGAAAGCCGCCTTCCGTGCGGCGGCGTCTGGAAATCGACCAGGCAAGATTGGCCTCGATCGGGTCCGTCGTCTCGTCGATGTCGTGGCCATAGAGGCACAATCCCGCCTCAAGCCTGAGCGAATCGCGCGCGCCCAGCCCGATGGGCAGGCAATCGGGATGACCCAGCAATTGCCTGGCGAAGATGTCCGCTTGCGAAGCAGGCAGGGAAATCTCGTACCCGTCCTCGCCCGTATAGCCCGAGCGCGTGACGAACACTGGACTGTCGCGCCACTCGAAATCGCGGCCCTGCATGAAGACCATGGCGCCGACGCCGGGAATCATCCCTTCGAGAACCATGCTGGCGCTTGGTCCCTGGAGGGCGATCAGCGCGCGGTTCTCGAACGTCTGGAGCGCGAGTTCCGGCAGCTTTTCGCGCACAAGCGCGAAATCGACCGCTTTTCGCGCCGCATTGCAGACGATGAACAGGCGCTCCGTCTCGCCGGGCAGGCGGGTGACCATGAGATCGTCGACGATGCCGCCATCGGCGTTCAGAAACTGCGTGTAGCGCGTGCGCCCGGGCGCCAGCGCGACGATATCGCCGGGCGCGAGCGTCTCCAGCCGCGCGCAGGCGCCTGGCCCCGACAGGACCGCCTGGCCCATGTGGGACACGTCGAACAGCCCGCATTTTTCGCGTGTGTGCAAATGCTCCCGCATTACGCCGGTCGGATATTGGATCGGCATGTCGTAGCCCGCAAAGGGCGCCATGCGCGCGCCAAGCTCCAGGTGCAGCGCGTGCAGCGGCGTAAACGCGAGCGCTTGGGTCGAGGATGGATCGGTCAAAGTGCCTCCGGAATCCAGATGCGCGTCCGCAGGCGACAGGCCGGCGGCGCCCCCTCTGTCCCGTGACCTGAGAGATTTCCCGGACTGCGTTTTTGGAATTTCCGCCCTGGAAATTCCAAAAACGGCCGGTTACCCCCGTCGGTGGGCGTTGCGCGTTCAGCGCAGCGCCGCTTTCCAGAGCGTCATCCTTTTGCGGTCCGTTTGCCTGAGCGTTTCCGGGGCGGTTGCGCCTTCGGCGCCGGCCGGGCGCTGCCCTGCCGGTCTCTTCCGCAAAAGATCTTTTACTGACGGAAGCCAGATGTAACCGCGCGCGCGCGCCTGTCAATCGCCTCGCGCAAACCGGGCCGCCGCATCTGTGGAAAGGCGGCCGTTTCGGGTTTCGTGGAGGGGTTCAGCGCCGGCGACGCTCGCGACGCGCACGCCGGCTCTCGGAAGCGCCGCCCATGGACAGCACCACTTCGTAATCGTCGGCGGCGTGCTCGTTGATATAGGGGGCCTGGAGCGGGTCGGCGACCAGCGCGTTGGTTGTGTTGCCGTTTGCGCCAACGGCGCCGCCAACCTGATAGGTCTTGGAGGCCATGACCTTCTCGTCGCTCGTGCGCCGCAGGGCGACGGTCATGGGCGCCGTATAGGTGCCGGGGCCGCCGGCCGGGCCGGTGATGACGCCGACTTCCACGCCCACGCGCACGAGAAGCTGACCGTTGGACTGCGAACAATCGCGCGCCACCTGGCCGATGGCGATCTGATAGCGCACGCTGCTCGAATCGGGGCCGCCGACGCGAACTTCCGCCCGACCGGGTTCGATCTGCACGACCGGGCAATCGATGCGCGGTCCCGCATTCTTGCCGTGCAGGGGCGGGGCGGTCGTCGAATTGAAGGCCAGGAGATTGCCGAGCTTGGTGGAAACCGGATCGGGATCGCCGCCCGCCACCGATCCGGCAGGCCCGCCGCAACCCGCCGAAACGAGACCTGCCGCCACCACAACGGCGATCGCGCCGCCGCGCGCCCGAAAACCCACGCTCATCATCTAAACTCCCAACGAGGCCCAATATATAGCCGGCGCCGCAGTTTCAGGCCAGCCCTCGGGAGAGCCTGAAACGGCAAGCCGGCCCGCGCCGGAATTCCGCCTTGCCCAATCAGGGCAGCGCCTCGTATCCGGGGCCGAAACCGGCGAGATTGAGCGGAATGCCGACGCCTTCCTCGGGCGTCTGGTAGATGATGAATGTCGCGGTCTTGCCGGTCTTGAGCTGGTCGAGCAGCTTGTCGTCCATGATGACCTCGGCCACGCAGCCCGTCGGCAGGCAGCGCACGAACCCCGCGCGCCCGACATCGGTCTGGTCGATCTTGAGGCCGAGCCCGTTGGGCAGGAGAACGCCGAGCGGCGCGATCACGCGCAACAGCCGGCTCTTGCCGTCGGCGGTCTTGAGCGTGATGACCACGAGATTGATGTTTGGACGATCGTCGGCTGCGACCGATTGAAGCAGGGCGCATTGCTGTTTTGCGGCGCCCGGCGGCGTCTCGCAGCGCAATTCCCAATCGTTGAACTTGGCCTTTTGCTGGCTTTCGCCCGACGGCGTGGGCGTTTCGGATTTTGCGGCCTGGGCGCGCGCTTTATCGGAAAGAAACGCGATGCTTGCCGTCAGGGCCAGCACGGCGGCAAGGGAAAGCACAGCCGCCGCCCGGATGAAGGGTCTTTTATCTGAAAAGGGGATCATGCGCTTTGTCCGCCTTATTGGCTCCATTCGGAGGAATTGGCTCACTGCTGGGAAACTCGCTCCCTGCGGGAAAGCCGACTTCCCGCAAGAGAGAAACCGGCGGCCCGCAAGAGAATCGTGGAACGCAACCAAGACAATCGTGCAACGCAACGCAAAGCGGAGCCGGCGGTCTCCATGCTCCAGACACAGCCGGCGCGAGGCGGCGGCCACTAGAGGCTGGTAGCAAACGGGGCGTTGCTGTCAAGCGAGCGTCCCGCTGGATGTACATGTTGCGCTTCAAAGACGATTGTGATTTTAACTGGCTTGATGGACAGAGCCGTGCTTGGATTCTTTCGGGAACTCTGCGGAATGTTGGCGGCGCGCAATCTGGCCGCATGTAATTCGGGCGCACGCGATTTGGGCGTGCGCAATTGGGCGCAAGGCTGACGGGCGCCGCCGGCCGCAGATGCTTCGGGTATCCGCAGATGCTTCTGGCGTTTGTAGATGCTTCTGGCGTTTGTAGATGCATTCGGGCGTATCGGCGCCTGTATCGACAGGTGAGAAATGGGAGTGAACAGGGCGATGATCGATTTCTCAGGCGTTGCGAGGGCCGCGAGATCAGCCCGCGCCGGACTGGCGGCTTTTGCGGCCGCCAGCACGGCTCTGGGCGGCGCGACCTATGCCCTGGCGGCCGAAGGCGGCGTGTTCGGGCACGCCGTTCCCGGCCAGATCAAGCTGATCGAGGGCGAGACGCCGATCGCGCGCGAGATCGACTTTTTCCACAACGACGTTCTTCTGCCGATCATCGTTTTCATCAGCCTGTTCGTTCTGGCCCTGCTGATTTACGTGATGGTCCGTTTCAACGAGAAGGCCAATCCCGTTCCCTCGCGCACGACGCATCACGCCCTGCTCGAAGTGGCGTGGACGATCGTGCCGGTGCTCATTCTCGTCGTCATCGCGGTTCCCTCCTTCCGCCTGCTGACCCATCAATTGACCCTGCCCAAGGGCGATCTGACCGTGAAGGTCACGGGCAAGCAATGGTACTGGTCCTACGAATATCCCAAGGATCAGGACGGGGGCTTTTCCTTCGATTCGCTCATGAAGGACGAAAAGGATCTCAAGGCCGGCGACCTGCGCCTGCTCTCGGTCGACAACGAGGCCGTGGTGCCCGTCAACAAGGTGGTGCGCGTTCAGGTGACCGCTGCCGACGTCATCCATTCCTTCGTGATCCAGTCCTTCGGCATCCGCATCGACGCCGTGCCCGGCCGTCTCAACGAGACCTGGTTCAAGGCGGAGCGCGAAGGCGTCTATTACGGCCAGTGCTCGAAGCTCTGCGGCAAGGACCACGCCTTCATGCCGATCGTATTCCGTGTCGTGAGCGAGCAGAAATACGCCGAATGGCTTGCCGCCGCGAAAAAGAAATATGCTTCCGCCGCCGACCGCGCCATCGCGCTCGCCGACGCTAGCCGCTGATTTAGGCCTGAGGAATTCAAGGAAGCTACGAACATGGCCACCAACACCGCTCACGCCGCCGACCACGCGCCCGACCATCCCACCGGATGGCGCCGCTATCTCCTGTCGACCAATCACAAGGACATCGGCACGCTCTATCTGTTCTTCGCGGTCTTTGCTGGCTGCGTCGGCTTCCTTCTTTCGCTGGGCATGCGGCTTGAACTCGCCAATCCCGGCATCCAGATCTTCCCCGGGCTGGCGCAGTTCATCGACGGCGACAATTCGGTGGACGCGGCCAAAAATCTCTACAACGTGTTCATCACCGCGCACGGCGTCATCATGATCTTCTTCATGGTCATGCCCGCGCTGATCGGCGGCTTCGGCAATTGGTTCGTGCCGTTGATGATCGGCGCGCCGGACATGGCCTTTCCGCGCCTGAACAACATTTCCTTCTGGCTGCTGCCGGCCTCGCTGTCGCTGGCGCTGATGTCGATGTTCTTCGAGGGCGCGCCGGGCATGAAGGGCTTTGGCGGCGGCTGGGTGATGTACCCGCCGCTTTCGAGCAATATTGGCCATCCCGGCCCGGCGATGGATTTCGTCATTCTGTCGCTGCATCTGGCCGGCGTGTCGTCGCTGCTTGGCGCGATCAACTTCATCACCACCATCTTCAACATGCGCGCGCCGGGCATGACGCTGCACAAGATGCCGCTGTTTGCCTGGTCGGTGCTGGTCACCGCCTTCCTGCTGGTGCTGTCGCTGCCGGTTCTGGCCGGCGCCATCACCATGCTGCTGACCGACCGCAATTTCGGCACGGCCTTCTTCGATCCGGCCGCCGGCGGCGACCCGCTCCTGTTCCAGCATCTGTTCTGGTTCTTCGGCCACCCGGAAGTCTACATCCTGATCCTGCCGGCCTTCGGCCTCATCAGCCACATCGTCTCGACCTTCTCCAGGAAGCCGATCTTCGGCTATCTCGGCATGGCCTATGCGATGGTCGCCATCGGCT
>JBKDZW010000086.1:0-10507 GCA_047971685.1 Rhodoblastus sp. | reverse complement strand
TCGCGGATTTCGGCGCGCTCGTAGAAGCGCGGGCCGCCAATCACGCGATAGGGCAGGCCGAGCGTGATGAAGCGTTCTTCAAACTCGCGCATCTGGAAGGAGGCGCGCACGAGAATGGCGATTTCGTCGAGCCTGTGCTGCTGGCGCTGAAGCTGCTCGATGTCCTCGCCGATGACGCGCGCCTCCTCCTCCGAATCCCACACGCCGCATACGGCGGGCTTTTCGCCGTCGGCGTCATCGGTGAACAGGGTTTTGCCGAGGCGATCCTTGTTATGGGCGATAAGGCCGGCGGCGGCGGCCAGAATATGGCCGGTCGAGCGGTAGTTGCGCTCCAGCCTGATGACGGTTGCGCCTGGAAAATCCTTCTCGAACCGCAGGATGTTGTCGACGTCGGCGCCGCGCCAGCCATAGATCGACTGGTCGTCGTCGCCCACGCAGCAGACATTGTCGCGGCCCTGCGCGATCAGGCGCAGCCAGAGATACTGGACCGTGTTGGTGTCCTGATATTCGTCGACGAGAATATATTTGAAGCGCGCCTGCCAATTGCGCAGCACATCCGGATTGTCGCGGAACAGGCGCAGGCTTTCGAGCAGGAGATCGCCGAAATCGGCGGCGTTGAGCGTTTTCAGGCGCTGCTGGTAGAGCCCGTAAAGTTTTGCGCCCTTGCCGTTGGCGAAACTCCCGGCCTCGCCCGCGGGAACCTTGTCGGGCGTCAGGCCGCGATTTTTCCAGCCGTCGATCGCAAAGGCCAGGGTGCGGGCCGGCCAGCGCTTGTCGTCGATGTTCTCGGCCTGGATCACCTGTTTGAGCAGCCGGATCTGATCGTCGGTATCGAGAATGGTGAAGTTCGATTTCAGGCCGGCCAGTTCGGCGTGGCGGCGCAGGATCTTGGTGGAAATGGCGTGAAACGTGCCAAGCCAGGGCATGCCCTCGGCCACGGGGCCGGCAAGCGCGGCCACGCGCTCGCGCATTTCGCGCGCCGCCTTGTTGGTGAATGTGACCGCGAGAATCTCGGAAGGCCGCGCCTTTCCGAGCGCCAGAATATGGGCGATGCGGGTGGTCAGCGCCCGTGTCTTTCCCGTGCCGGCGCCCGCCAGAACCAGAACGGGGCCGTCGATGGATTCGACGGCGGCGCGCTGTTCGGGGTTGAGGCCGTTCAGCCAGGGCGCGGCGCGCGCGGCGAGCGCGCGTTCGCGTATCCCGCCCGGCGCGGGCGCCACGTCATGGGTTTCATGCGGGGCTTGCGGCAAAATGTGCTTTATCCTTCAGCGATGATTCGCAATATCGCCAATGTGGGGCGCAAAGCCCCGGATGTCACGGGTTTGCCGGGCTCTGCCGGACTACGTAATCGCATGGGCGGGATGTTGGCGTTTTTACATCTTTGCATGGCGCACGCGCGCATATATTAAGCGTATATTGGGCGGTTCGGCGGCTTTGTCTTGGGACGCGGAGATGTTCTTTAGGTGAAATTTCGATCTGAAAACGAAATTTCGCCTCTGAAAAATTTTTCCCTGGAGCTGCATCTGAGGCCGCCGCCGCCCTAGATGTCTCTGATTGGCGTTCGGTCTGCTATTGAGGGCGCCGGCCGCCGGCGATTAGACCGATTAGCAAGAGACTGTAGATTCACATGTCGACCAGCAAAGATACTGGCAAAGACCCCGGCAAGGATGCCGGAAAGCAACCGGGCGCGCTGTCGCCGCGCCGGCTGATGCAATGGGCGGCCAGCCCCGCCGTGCTCGATTTCATCGGGCGGGATCGCGCGGACGCCGTGGCTTCGTTCGTCAACAATCATGTGATGCTGAAACTGCGCCAGCGCCGCGCCCATGCGCAATCGCAGGCGCTGGACGAACCCGCCAAGGCCTATCTCAAGACGCATTTCTGCCGCCGTCCCTTCAACACGATGGAGACGACCCATACCGGGCTTATCTTCTCCTGTTGCCCCGTCTATCTGCCGACGCCGATCGGGCGGCTCGACGAGAGCCATCGCGACGCCTGGCATTCCGACATCGCCTACAAGATTCGCGAATCCATCATCGACGGGACGTATTCCTATTGCGATCACGTCCATTGCCCGTTCATCGCGGGACGCCAGCTCGAGCCGCGCGACAGCGACGAGGCGCGCGAATTCATCGCCCATCATCGCAAGGGGCGGGAGGTCGCCCCGCCGCCGTTGCAGGTCGTGCTTTCGCACGACAAATCCTGCAATCTCGCCTGTCCGTCCTGCCGGTCCGGCATCTATGTCGCCAACAAGGCGCGGCAGGCCAGGCTCGACGATCTCACGGAAAAATCGCTGCTGCCGATGCTGCGCGACGCCAGCGAGGTCATCATCACGGGCTCGGGCGATGCTTTCGGCTCCAATCATTTTCGCAATCTCATCAAGCGGCTGACGGCGAGCGAGGATTACAAGGGTCTCCAGCTCCACCTGCATACCAACGGGCAATTATTCGACGAGCGCGCCTGGCGCGATCTCAATCTTTCCGGCCATGTCGGCGTCGTCCAGATTTCCATCGACGCGGCGGAGGCCGCCACCTACGCGAATGTGCGGCGGCCCGGAAATTTCGAGCGCCTGCTCAAAAATCTCGCTTTTCTCAAGACAAAGCGGGACGCCGGCGAAATCCAGCACCTCATTTTCTCGATGGTGGTGCAGGAGGCCAATTATCGGGAAATGCCCGATTTCGTGAAAATGGGCGAAAAATTCTCCGCCGACAGCGTCATGTTCAACATGTACCGGCAGCGCGACATTTTCAGCCGCGGCGAATTCGAGGAAGCCTTCATCGGCGATGCCCATCATACCGATTACGCGGATTTTCTGTCGAAACTGCGTGCGCCGGAAATGTCCCTGCCGATCGTCAATCTCGGCAATCTCGCAGCTTATGCGCCCGATGGCTGGCTGGACGACAACAAGACCCCCTCCGGCCAGACGGCGGTTGGCCACGCAGCGGAATAGGCGTCCAAAGCTTTCGCTGATGGGGACGCCTTCGGCTTATGGGGGTGGAGCTTTTCGGATGAGCGTTTTCGCACGCGAAATCGTGGATTTCTGGGTCGAGGCAGGGCCCGAGCGCTGGTTTGCGCCCGATCCCGATTTCGACGCGACGACGCGCGCGCGGTTTTTAGACCCGCATGAAGCCGCCGTGCGCGGCGATCTGCCGGGCTGGGACGAAACGCCCGAGGGCGCGCTGGCGCTGATCCTGCTGACCGATCAATTTCCGCGCAACATGTTCCGGGGGCAGCCGCGCGCCTTCGCCAGCGACGTTTTCGCGCTGCGTATCGCACAGCGGGCGATCGCCTGCGCTTTCGACCGGGCCTATCAGGCGCCGTTGCGGCGCTTCTTCTATCTGCCGTTCATGCACGCCGAAGATCTCGCCATGCAAAAACGCTGCGAGGCTCTATGCGCTGCGGCCGGCGATCAGGAGGGGCTGGAATTTGCGATCGTGCATCGCGAAATCATCGAGAAATTCAAACGCTTCCCGCACCGCAATCCGATCCTTGGCCGCACGATGAGCGCAGAGGAACAGGCGTTTCTCGACGCCGGCGGGTTTTCCGGGTGAGCTTTGCGAGGGTTATTGGTCGCAATCCCTGGCGCGAAGATCGTTCAGGAGATTGCGCAATTCCCGGGCAGGGCGGCGCGCGTCGCGGCGGAAGGCGTCGAGGCGGGCGGCAAGCACTGGCCCGAGCGCCGTGCGGGTGCGCCCCGGCTCATCCTCGAGCTGACGCATGACCGGCAGCAAACGGATTTCGGCGCGCAGGCGATCGCTTTCGTCCTCGTTCCAATCGGCGATGTCGGCCGGTCCAAGCATGACAAACTCCACGACTATGCGCGGCGACCGCTAAGGCAATGCGCGGCATTCGCGCAGTCCCAAAAGTCATATGCGCCAGCTCGTCGCAGCGCTTGTGTTTGACGCGCCAGGCGCTAGCCTGTTGGATCGAAAATTCGGCGAGAAGCCAGATAAAACAAACAGGAGAGCCTCATGGCCATTTCCCTTTACGATGTCAGCGTCGCCGGTTTTTTGCAGTCGCTGGCCGGCGTGGCGGGCTTTCTGGAAAAAGGCCGGACGCATTTTGCCGACAAGCCCGGCGGCCTTGAGGCCATCGTGCAGGCGCGCTTGTGGGAAGACATGCTGCCGTTCCGCTTTCAGGTCATTTCCGTCGTGCATCATTCGCAAGGCGCAATCGAGGGCGTGAAGAAGGGCGCATTTTCACCGCGCATGGACGGGCCGGACGATTACGCCGGTCTTGAAAAACTGGTGGCCGATGCGCGCACGGCGTTGAAAGCGGTTTCACGCGAGGAAATCGAGGCGCTGGAAGGCAATAAGACATTCTTCGAGTTTCGCGATGCGAAGCTGCCGTTCACGGTCGAGAATTTCCTGATGTCCTTCTCGATTCCCAATCTGCAATTCCATGCGACCACCGCCTACGACATTCTGCGCACGAAGGGCGCGCCGCTCGGCAAACGCGATTTCACGGGGCCGATGCGGATTGCGAAATAACGCCTGAGGCGACAACGCGGGCGCTGCGAAGAAGCGCGCCTCGACGCAAAGGCCGTGCGGCGGTAGATTGAAAAAAGAACGAATGGGAGCGCCAAAGTGACCGAACACGATCCCGCCATCGCCCGGCTGACACAACGCCCGCCGCAAGCCGAAATCGACGCCGCAATCGGCGAACTCGCCGCAAAATTCGGCAATCGTCTCGTCACCTCCATGGCTGTGCGTCAACAGCACGGCCATAATCTTTCCTGGACGCCGAACCAGCCGCCGGACGCGGTCGTTTTCGCGCAATCCACGCAGGATGTGTCGGATGCGGTCGGGATTTGCGCTGCGCGCGGGATTCCCGTTATCGCTCTCGGCACGAACACCTCGCTCGAAGGCCACACGAATGCGCCCTATGGTGGGGTGTCCATCGACGTGTCGCAGATGAACGAGATTCTCGAAGTGCATGTCGAGGATCTCGATGTGGTGTTGCAGCCGGGCGTCACGCGCAAGGCGCTCAACGATTATCTGCGCGATACAGGCCTGTTCTTTCCGATCGACCCCGGCGCCGACGCCTCCATCGGCGGCATGTGCGCAACGCGCGCATCCGGCACCAACGCCGTGCGCTACGGCACGATGAAGGACAATGTGCTGGCGCTGACCGTGGTCATGCCCGACGGGCGTGTGGTGAAGACGGCGACGCGCGCGAAAAAATCTTCCGCCGGCTACGATCTCACGCGCCTGTTCGTGGGTTCGGAAGGCACGCTCGGGATCATCACGGAAATCACGCTGAAGCTTTACGGCATTCCAGAGGCGATTTCGGCGGCGACCTGCCAGTTTCCCTCGATCAAGGCGGCCTGCGACACGGTCATCGAGACCATTCAGTCGGGCCTGCCGATTGCGCGCATCGAACTGGTCGATCCTTTGACCGTGCGCGCTTTCAACAATTATTCAAAGCTCGGCCTGACCGAGGCGCCGATGCTGTTTCTCGAGTTTCACGGTACGGAAAAAGGCGTGGAGGAACAGACCGCGCGCTTCAGGGAACTGGCCGAAGGCCATGGCGGGGGCCCCTTCAACTGGACGACCAAGCCGGAAGACCGCACAAAGCTCTGGCAGGCGCGCCACGATGTCTACTGGGCGCACCAATCCTTGAAGCGCAAGCCTGAAATGACCGGCTTTTCGACCGATGTCTGCGTGCCGATCTCGCGGCTTGCCGATTGCGTGACGCAGACGATCGAGGACGCCGAACGCATCGGCATTGTCGCGCCAATCGTCGGCCATGTCGGGGACGGCAATTTCCATTCCGGACCGCAATTCGACCCCGGAGATCCGGAAGATGTCGCCAAGGCCAAGACGTTCGTCGAACGCCTTGTGCGGCGCGCGCTGGAAATGGGCGGCACATGCACGGGCGAGCACGGCGTGGGGCAGGCCAAGATCAAATACATGCGCGAAGAACATTCGCCGGAGACGCTGAACGTGATGCGCGCGATCAAACGGGCGCTCGATCCGCAGAACATCATGAACCCCGGCAAGGTGCTCGACGCCTGAGCGTCCGGCAGCGGACCGATGCCTGCGCCGGAGACGATCGTCACCGACATTCCCCAGAGGCTCGACCGTCTGCCCTGGGGCCGTTTTCATACGCGCGTTGCGCTTGGCCTGGGCGTCTCCTGGGTGCTCGACGGTCTCGAGGTGACGATTGCCGGCGCCATTGCCGGCGCGCTCAAGGCCTCGCCGCGCCTTGGGTTCAGCGACGCCGATATCGGGCTTGCCGCCTCCTTCTATCTGCTGGGCGCGGTTTTCGGGGCGCTGCTGTTTGGCTGGCTGACCGACCGTCTGGGGCGCAAGAAACTGTTCTTCGTCACATTGTCCGTCTATCTGCTGGCCACCGCCGCCACCGCCTTTTCCTGGAACCTTGCGAGCTTCTGCTTCTTTCGCCTGCTGACGGGCGCGGGCATTGGCGGCGAATATGCCGCGATCAATTCGACCATTCAGGAATTGATGCCGGCGCGCTATCGCGGGCGCATCGATCTTGCGATCAACGGCACGTTCTGGCTCGGCGCCGCTGCGGGGGCGGCCGCGTCGGTCGTTCTGCTCGATCCCCTTTATTTCGCGCCCGACACAGGCTGGCGTCTCGCCTTCTTCATCGGCGCGGCGCTCGGCCTCGTCATTCTGGCCTTGCGCGCCTTTCTGCCGGAAAGCCCGCGCTGGCTTCTCATTCACGGCAAGACGGCGCAGGCGGAAAGAATCGTCGCTGCAATCGAGGATGAGTTTCGCGCCAAGGGACGCGATCCGGGCGCGCCGGGCGACCGGAAATTCGCCTATGTCGCGCGAAAACACACGCCGCTTTCCGAGGTCTACGAGGCGATTGTCCATCGCCACCGCACGCGCTCGCTGGTCGGTCTTGCGCTGATGGCCGCGCAGGCGTTTTTCTACAACGCCATCTTCTTCACCTATGCGCTCATTCTCACGCGCTTCTACGGCCTTGCGCCCGATCAGGTCGGCTGGCACCTCATTCCCTTCGCGCTCGGCAATGTCGCGGGGCCGCTCGTGCTCGGGCCGCTGTTCGACACGCTCGGGCGCCGGCCGATGATCGCCGGCACATACGCCTTTTCGGGACTTGGGCTTGCCATTGTCGGCTATCTCTTCTGGCAGGGCCTGCTCGATGCGCGGCAGCAGACGATTGCATGGTCGTGCGTCTTTTTCGTCGCCTCCGCCGCGGCAAGCTCGGCCTATCTTACCGTCAGCGAGATTTTTCCCGTCGAAATCCGCGCGCTCGCCATTGCGCTGTTCTACGCCTTCGGCACGGCGCTCGGCGGGGTGGCGGCGCCTTACATATTCGGCGAACTCATTGGCACGGGCTCGCGATTTGCGTTGTTTGCGGGCTATTTGTTCGGGGCGCTCGGCATGATCGGGGCGGCATGGGCGGCGTGGCGCTGGGGGATTGCGGCCGAACGGCGCCCGCTGGAAGAGGTCGCGCCGCCCCTGTCTGCGCGCGAGCCCTGAAAGCGCTGCGCCATGGCCCGGCCATGAAGGCCAGGCAGGTTCAACTTGCGCGCAGGAGCGGAAAATTGCTCGGGTCGCGCTCAAACGCGATAAAATCGGCGCAGATTCGAGGGAAAGCCGTTTGCGCGAGATATTGACCATTATCGCCGCCTGTCTGGTCGCGTTGCTGACGGCGGCCCTGGTCGCGCCCCCCTTTATCGACTGGACGCGCTATGGCGACGAGATTGCGCAGCGCCTTGGCGCGGAGGTTGGCGGCTCCGTTACGCTTGAGGGCCCCGTTGAAATGCGCCTGTTGCCGGCGCCGCGCCTGACGGCGGGCGCCATCGAGGCGCGGTGGCCGGGACTTGGCGTGCGCGCGCGCCGGACCGTGCTCGAATTGTCCGCGCCCGCCCTGTTGCGCGGCGCCTTCGAGTTCACCGAAATCGCGCTGGAGCGCGCCGATGTGTCGGTGGACGAGACCGCTGCCGGCGCGTTTGCCGCCGGCGCCCTGAAGAACGAGGGCCAGCCGGTCGCTGTGGCGCGGTTGCGGCTCGACGATGCGACAATCCGCGTTTCCGGCGCGTGGAATCGGGTGCTTGAACATGTCGAGATGACGCTCTCCGCCGATACGCTGGCCGGGCCGTTTCGCGGCAAGGGCGTTTGGCGCGACGGCGATAGAACAGACTTTTCCTTTGCGACCGGCGTCATCGAGGGGGAAAAATTACGCAGCAAGTTTTCCGCCGAAAACAGCGCCCGGAAATGGCGCGGCGAGGCGACCGGCGATGTTGCGTTTGGCGCAAGCCTCCCCGAATTTTCCGGGCAGGCGACATTGTCGGGCGACATCGGCGGCGCGCCGATGCGCGCGCGTTTCGCTCTCAAGGCCGATAATTCTGGCCTTGAGGCGCAAGAGATAGATGGCCGGCTTGGCGATGAGGATCGCGCGCTGAACTTTTCCGGCAAGGCCGATTTTTCGCGCGAAAAGGGATTTCATGCGGAACTTGCTGCCGCCAATCTCGATCTCGACCGCTTTCGCGGGGGCTATCGGCTGGCGGATGTCGCGCAGGCTGCGCCCGCGTTTGCGACCAGACTGCGTCTTGCCGCCGATAGCGTCATGTTAGGCGGCGATATTCTGAGCCAGGTCAAACTCGGTTATGAGGGCAAGCCCGACATGCGCCCTCTCGTTACTGTCGAGGCGGGATTGCCGGGTCGCTCGCGCCTGACCTATTCCGGCGCCGCCGATTTTGCCGCGCCCGCGCTCGATGGCCGGATACGGATCGAGACGCGCGAGGCCCGGCGTCTTGGCGCCTATCTCGCGCCCTTTCTGCCGCAGGCGGGGGGATGGCTGACGGCGCCGCCGTTTGCCCGCCTCGTTCTGGATGGCGCGATCCGTGCGGATCGCGCCGGTCTTGCGCTCGAGGCCCGCGAGATGGAGGTCGAGCGTTCGCGGCTGTCGGGCCATATCGAGTGGCGTGAAGCGCAGCCTGCAACGCCCGCGAAACTGACGCTGAAGCTCAATGCATCCGTCATCGATGTCGATGGATTGCCCGACCTCAAGGCGCTTGCCGGGCTTGCACGGGCCAACGATTTTTACATCGCGCTCGAAGCGCAGGCCCTGCGGGTGGCGCGGCTTGGCGCGGCGGCGGCCGAGACCGGGCGCCTGCGCCTGCTTGCGACGCGCGCCGGCGGGACGACACGGCTCGACGAATTTGCAATCAATGGACTTGGCGGCGCAGATATCGCGGGCGCGGGCCGCATGAATGCGCGCGGCGGCGGGTTCGATTTCAAGCTCGATGCGGAAAAGCTCGCCGATCTTGCTGCGCTCGTGCGCCGCCTTGCGCCGGGCGCCGCCAGCGAAGCGCTGTTTGCGCGCGCATCCGCGCTTTCGCCGGCGCATCTGACATTCGGGATGGCCACCGATTCATCGGGTGAATTCACGCAAATCAATCTGGCGGGCGAAGCGGGCGGGGCGCGCTACAGCGCGCAGGTCATTCCTGCGGGCGAGGGCCGCATGCAGGCGCGCTTCAGCGCGCAGGCCGCAGAAGCCGCCATCCTCATGCGCCAGGCGGGCCTTGCCGTTCTGCCGCTGCGCGGTGTCGGCGGGGCGCGGCTGGAAGCGCAGGGCGAGGGGCTGCTCGGCGCGCCCTTGCAGACAAAGGCGGCGCTCGATCTCGGCCGCCTGTCCTTGCGCTTTGAGGGCGAGACGCAATTGACGCCCGACCGCATGTCGGCAAACGGCGCCTTGAAGGCGCAGAGCGACGACCTTGCCCCGCTTGCGCCACTCTTTGCTTTCGGCGCGCCCGATCCTTCCTTGCACATTCCGCTGCGCGGCACGGCGCGCCTGCATCTCGACGGGCAGGGGCTTGCGCTGCACAAGATCGATGCGGAGGTTTCCGGCGTGCGCGCCAGCGGCGATCTTCAACGCGATTGGGCGGGCGTTATTTCCGGCGCGCTTGCGATCGAGCGTCTTTCTGCGTCCGATCTTGCAGGTCTCGTGCTTGGCCCTGCGCAACCCGCAGCCAGCGGCGCTGTGTGGCCGAGCCTGAAGTTTGCGCCCTCGCGGTTCGATCCGCCGCAGGCCAATATCGCGCTCGATGTGGCCCATCTCGATCTCGGGGCCGGCATTGCCGCGCGCGATGCGCATATGAATCTCGCGCTTGGGCCGGGCGCGCTTGTTGCCCAAGACATGGCGATGGCGCTCGGCACGGGACGGCTTTCGGGCGAGATTGCGTTGCGGCGCGAGGGCGCAGCCGCCACGTTTCGCGCGCGTCTTTCCGGGCAGGATATCAAGGCGGATGTCCAGCCGTTTTCCGCGCGCGTCGGCGGCGCGCTCGATGTGTCGGGCTCGGGCGGCTCGTCCGCCGAACTCGTGGCCTCGCTTGCCGGGCAGGGGCGTCTGAGATTTTCCGATACGCGCATTGCGCATGCCGCGCCCGATGCGCTTGTCGCCGTTGTCGCGCATGAAGACGCGCCTGCCACAATTGTCGCGCATGAAGATGCGCTCGATGCGCGCGCGTTGGAAAAAAAGCTTGACGATGCCTTCGACAAGGGCGCGCAGGAGC
>JBKDZW010000085.1:0-30580 GCA_047971685.1 Rhodoblastus sp. | reverse complement strand
TGCCGGCGGGCGGCGTTATGCCGCTGCCGGCGGGCGGCGTTATGCCGCTGCCGGCGGGCGTCTTGCAAGTTCGGCCTCGAGACGCGCTATATTCTGCAAAAAACGGCGCGACACCAGTTTGAGGAAATAGAAGCCGAATTCCGGGTTCTGGAAAAAGAACTCCTTGATCTCGCCATAGCCGGCGACCAGCAATTCGCCGGCCTCCACGCATGCAAGCCCCTGCGTGCGCGCATTATTGTCGCTGACCAGCCCCATCTCGCCGACGATCTGGCCGACGCCGACGGACATGCCCGTCTCTATCAAGCGGAAAGCGCCACTGGAGACAACGAACACGCAATCGGCCTCCTCGCCTTTGCAAAAGATCGTTTCGCCGGCAACGCAGGCGCGCCTGCGCATGAACGGTCTGAGCCAGTCCATCGAGAGATCGCCGGCCGACGCCCGCTTGAGACTGGCAAGCAGCCGCTTCATCTCGCGCAGACGGATGACATTGAGCGGCAGCGCGACGATATGCTGCACGGCGCTCACGGGCGACGGCGCAAAGAGCCCGTAGATCATGCCGAAAATATTGGCCAGGATCGCAAAGCCGCGCAGTTTCAGAATGCTTTGCATCCAATAGCTGGCGATCACCAGAAACACGCCGGCGAAACCGCAGGCATAAGGCCACATGTCGGCGAGCCGCCATTGGTCTGGATGCAGAAAAGACGACCACGTCATGGAGCCCCCCGTTCCAATCCCGTATCGCGCGCAGGATGTCCGAAGGCGCGCTACAATTCCACCCAGCCCCGCAATTCCCGCCGCACCACGGCTTCGATCACGTCCATGCCGCCGGCGCTGTCGTTGAGACAATCGATGCGCGCGAATTTCTCGCCGCCGTTCGTCAAAAAAATGTCGCGGTTCTCGACGCCGATCTCCTCGATCGTCTCCAGGCAATCGGCGACGAAGCCCGGCGTCACGACGGCGAGTTTTTTGACGCCCTCTTCCGCCAGCGCCTTCACTGTCGCGTCCGTATAGGGCTTGATCCATTCGGCCGGCCCGAAGCGCGACTGAAAGGTCATGCGCAGCCTGCTCTCGTCCATGCCGAGTTTTTCGCGCAACAGGCGCGTCGTCTTGGCGCAATGGCAATAATAGGGATCGCCCTTGTCATGATAGGCCTGCGGTACGCCATGAAACGAGGCGAGGATGACCTGCGGATCGAAATCGAGGCCCGCAAGCCCCGTCTCGATGGAGGCGGCCAGCGCGCCGATATAGGCGGGATCGTCATGCCAGGGCGCCGCCATGCGCAGCGCCGGCTGCCAGCGCATGGCTTTCAGCGCATCGAAGGTCTTGTCGCCGACCGTCGCCGTCGTCGCCGCCGAATATTGCGGATAGAGCGGCACGACGAGAATGCGGTCGCACCCTGCCTCCTGCAAGGCCTGTATGCGACTTGCAATCGAGGGCGAGCCATAGCGCATCGCCCAGTCGACCACGAGTTTTTCACCGGCTTTCGCCGCCGCGCCGACAATGCGCCGGCTCAATTGCTCGCACTGCGACCGCGTGATCGTCTTCAGCGGCCCTTCGTTGCGCTCGCGGTTCCAGATCGCATCGTAATCGCGCCCCTTCCTGCCCGGGCGCGTGGAAAGAATGACGAGATTGAGCACCGGGCGCCAGATCAGGCGCGGCGTTTCTATCACGCGCCGGTCGGACAGGAATTCCTTGAGATAACGCCGCATCGACCAGTAATCGGTCGCTTCCGGCGTGCCGAGATTGACGAGCAGCGCGCCGCTCGCGCGTGGCGCGAGCCTCGGATGATCGGCGGGCGGAATTTTCGGTTCGGCGGAATTCATGGCGCAAACATAAGGGTGCAGGCGGCGCGCGCCAATCGCCTAACGGGGGGCGGTGGGACCGGCGCCCCGCAGCGCATGCAGATGATCGAGCGGCCCATGGCCCCGGCCCGAAATACCGACATCGAGACCGTCGGCTGCCCGCAATGCGCCCGTCAGCCAGGCCTTGGCCGCGCCCGTCGCCTGCGCCAGGCCCTGCCCGCGCGCAAGGCCCGCCGCAATCGCCGAAGACAGCGTGCAGCCCGTGCCATGCGTATTGCGTGTGCTTATGCGCGCCGCCGCGAAGGTCTCCGCACCCGTGCGCATCGCCAGCACGTCGAGCGCTTCGCGCCCATCGCCATGCCCGCCCTTGACCAGCGCAGCCCGCGCCCCCAGCGCAACCAGTTCGCCGCCTGCCTTGCGCATGTCCTCGAGGGCGCCCGACACCTTGCGGCCGATCAGGCGGCTCGCCTCCGGCAGGTTGGGCGTGACAACGGCGGCAAGCGGCAAGAGCTTCGTCATGATCGCATCCACCACATCGGGCGCGCCAAGACTGTCGCCTGAAGTCGCCGCCAGAACGGGATCGAGCACGATGTTGCAGGCGCCGTGATGCGCAAGACGTCCGGCGACGGCTTCAACGATCGCGCCGCTGCCCAGCATGCCGATCTTGACCGCATCGACGGAAATATCCTCGAAGATCGCATCGATCTGCGCGGCGATGAAATCGGCGGGCGGCATATGGATCGCGCGCACGCCGCGCGTATTCTGCGCGGTGAGCGCCGTAATCGCCGCCATGCCGTAGCAGCCGAACGCGGCAAATGTCTTGAGATCGGCCTGGATTCCCGCGCCGCCGCTCGGGTCGGACCCGGCAATCGACAGGACATTGGGAATGCGGCTCATCCCACCGGACGTTCGTCTGATATCACCTTGCCATCGTTCGGCAGGCTGCCGGCCTGCACGATTTCCACCTTGCCGCGCAATTTGGTGATCGCCTGCAAGGTCTCGACGACACTATCCGGCCTGCACTGGCCTCCGCCTTCGGCGTGCAGCACCATCACGTCCTGCTCCTGCTCGCGGCGCACGGTCAGGCGCAGGCGGCCGAGTTCGGGATGGCGACGTGCAATCTCGGCGACCTGCGAGGGATGAACGAACATGCCTTTGATCTTGGTCGTCTGATCCGCGCGGCCGAGCCAGCCGCGAATGCGCATGTTGGTGCGCCCGCACGGCGACTTGCCCGGCAGCGCAGCCGAGAGATCGCCGGTCGCAAACCGCAGCAGCGGATAATCGGCGTTGAGGCGCGTGACGACGACTTCCCCCACCTCGCCTTCGGGCACGGGATCGCCGGTGCCGGGCTTCACGATCTCGACGAGGCATCCTTCGTTGACGATCATGCCCTCGCACGCCTCGGATTCATATGCGATGACGCCAAGATCGGCGGTCGCATAGCACTGGCGCACGCTCACGCCGGCCTTTTCCAGCTCCTCGCGCAAACTGGCCGGGAGCGCTGCGCCCGACACCAGCGCGCGCTTGATCGAGGAAGCGTCGACGCCGGCCGCGCGCGACCTGTCGAGAAGCGTTTTAAGAAAATCCGGCGTGCCGCAATAGGCGGTGGGCTTTAGATACCGGATCGCCTCGATCTGCTGTTCCGTATTGCCGACGCCGGCGGGAATGACGGTGCACGACAGCGCATGCGCGCCGCTTTCCATGATGTGGCCGCCCGGCGTCAGATGATAGGAAAAGGCGTTCAGCATCAGGTCGCCCTTGCGCAGGCCCGCTGCATAAAGCGCGCGCGCCGCGCCCCACCAATCCTTGCCGAAACCCTCGGGCTCGAAGATCGGTCCGGGCGAGACCAGAATATGTTTGAGCTGCGTGGCGCGCACGGCGGCAAGCCCACCGAACGGGGGATTCTCCGCCTGCATGTCCTTAAGGTCGCTCTTGCGCACTACCGGCGCCTTGGCAAGTTCCGTGCGGTTTTTCAGCGCATCGACATCGACGCTCTTCAACTGCTGGCGCAACACGGGCGCACGCGCACGCGAGATTTTCAGAACAGCGCGAAGATCGCGGAAAAAAGCCATTTCGCGCGCCTTCAGCGGGCGCGTCTCGTAACGATCGAAATAATCCGACATATTGTCCGCCTGTCGAGCCGAACGCGCTTGAAAGCCGCGCTTCGAATTTTCATTGTTTTCGGCACGGTTTCCCAGCCACCTATCTTTTGTGTGGCACGGGTGAAAAACAGCGTCAACGCACTTGGGTCATGCCAGCCAGCGTTTACGTCGCTTATAATGTTTGACGTCCCGGAAGCTCTTGCGGTCGTCGCCGGAAACCCCGAGATAAAATTCCTTTACGTCCTGATTTTCCCGCAAATTCTGTGCGTCTCCATCCAGAACGATACGGCCGTTTTCGAGAATGTATCCGTAATTTGCATAGCGCAATGCAATATTGGTGTTTTGCTCGGCAAGCAGGAACGACACGCCGCTCCGGGAATTGAGATTGCGAACGATCTCGAAAATCTCCTCCACCACCTGCGGCGCCAGTCCCATGGACGGCTCGTCGAGCAGGATCATTTTCGGTTTCGACATCATCGCCCGGCCGATCGCGCACATCTGCTGTTCGCCGCCCGATGTGTAGCCTGCGAGCGATTGCCGGCGCTCCTTCAATCGGGGAAAGAACGCATAGACTTCTTCGAGCGCATCGGCGATGGCGCGGCGCCCGTCGCGACGCGTGAAGGCGCCGGTCAGAAGATTTTCTTCTATGCTGAGATGGCCGAAGCAATGACGGCCCTCCATCACCTGAATGCAGCCGCGCCGCACGAGATCGTCGGGCCTCATCCGGTCGACGCGCTCGCCGGAAAATTCGATCGAGCCTTTCGTCACCTCGCCGCGCTCGGCGCGGATGAGATTGGAAATCGACTTCAAGGTCGTCGTCTTTCCCGCGCCATTGGCGCCGAGCAGCGCAACGATCCCGCCGCGCGGCACGACGAGCGACACGCCCTTCAGCACCAATACGACGTGATTGTAGATCACCTCGATATTGTTGACCGTGAGAATGTTGTCGGCGACGGGTTCTTGCGCTTGCTGAGACATGTGAGCAGTTCCGGAGCCTCTCTCCGCCAGGCGCGAAGCCGGCTGCGCCGACTTCGATCGGATGACGGAAAGAAGAAGGATTCGCGTTTCGCTGAATGACGTTTTCAACCGCCGCCCCTCCCCCGCACAGGCGGGAGAGGACGCCGGCCTTGGCCTGCTTGCTATTTCGCGTCGCAGGCTTCGGTGCGCGCCGGCCAGCCGGCGTTCTTTTCGGCATAGGCCTTGGCGTCAGCCTTGAGCAACGCGCCGACCTTGTCGTTCATCGGTTCGATCCAGTCGGAAATCTTCACGTATTTCGTTCCGTCGAAACGCTGCACGAAAGTCGGACGATGGCCGTTGTGATCGGCGCAGGTAAGCTTGATCGGCCCAGCAAAGCCATCCATGCCCATTTCCTTCAGCCGCGCGGCGTCGATATTCAGGACCTCCAGCCCGCGCCGCACGTCTTCGCCGGTCACTTCCTTCTTGCCGGTGATTTTCTGCGCAGAGCGGATCGCCTCGGCGATCAGCATCGAATTGTACACGCCGCGATTATAGAGCACCGTGCCGACCTGATCCTTCGGCGTCTGGCTCTTGCCGGCGCCCACGACATATTTCTCGATGTCCTTGAATACGGGGAAGTCGGGTGTCGCGGCATGCCAGTTGAGCGTCTTGAAGCCGACCGCCTCCTTGCCGGCGCCTTTGGCGTCGTCTTCGGTCGGCCACCAGATCGAGATGAATTTCTCCATCGGATAATTGGTCTTGACGGCTTCCTTGACGGCGGTCGGCTGCATCGCGCCCCATCCGTACATGATCATGTAATCGGGGCGGTCGCGGCGCACGTTCAGCCATTGCGCGGACTGGTTCTGCATTTCGGCGGCCGGCACCGGATAGAGCTTGGTTTCGAAGCCCAGTTCCTTGGACAGATCGGCCAGGAACGGCAGCGGCTCCTTGCCGTAGCCGGCGTCCAGATAGAGATAGCCGATCTTCTTGCCCTTGAGCTTGTCGAGGCCGCCTTCTTGCGCAGCAATGTACTTGATGATCATCGACATGCCGTCCCAATAGGTGTCCGGCGGGTTGAATATCCAGGGGAAGGTCGCGCCTTCGGCCGAAGCCGACAGGCCGTAAGCCATGGACAGGATCGGAATCTTGTCGACCGCCGCCTTCGGAATGAGCGGCAGCGTGATGCCGGTCGACCAGGGATTGACGATAACGGGCTTCTTCGACTTCACGGCCTCGTAGCACTCGAGGCCTTTCTTGGTGTCGTAGCCCGTTTCGCATTCCTCGATCGCCAGCTTGACGCCGCCGATGCCGCCATCGCGCGCGTTCAGCATTTCGAGATAGTCGCGCATGCCGTTGGCGATCGATGTGCCCGAGCCCGCAAACGGTCCCGTGCGGTACGTGAACAGCGGCACGAAAATATCTTCCGCCGCAGCGGGCGCTGCCGCAGGCGCGGCGAGCGCGGTTGCAGCGACAAGCGCCAGCGCGGTCCTCTTCATGGCTTTCATAGCAATCCTCCCTGTTTCTCTGATGCTGGAATTAATACGGAAATGGCCAGACCCGCAGTTTCTGCTTCGCGATCTGCCAGAGGCGCGCAAGGCCGTGCGGCTCGACGATCAGAAAGAATATAATCAACGCCCCGGTTATCAGAAAGGTCAGGTGTTCGGCGGTCGCCGATCCGATGTGGAGCCCGAACGTGTCGGGCGCGGTGCGCACGACGATCGGCAGAATGTGGATGAGCGCCGCGCCGAAAAACGCGCCGATCAGGCTGCCGAGGCCGCCGATGATGACCATGAACAGGAGCACGAAGGATTCGTTGATGTTGAAGGCTTCCGGCTCCGCGGCGCCCAGCCACAGGAACACCATCATCGCGCCGGCCACGCCCGCATAGAAGGACGAAACGGCAAAGGCGAGCAGTTTTGCCGGCAGCAGACGAATGCCCATGAGTTGCGCTGCAATATCCATGTCGCGCACCGCCATCCAGTTGCGCCCGATGCGCCCGTGCACGAGATTGGAGGCAAACCATGTCATGACCACGACGATGCCCAGAACCACGAAATAGCGCGTCAGCGGTTTGGCGGTGGCGCCGGTGATCGGAATTCCAAACAGCGTATGCAGCGGCACCTCGATGGCGCCCGAGGGATTATAATTGTAAAGCCAGCCGATGCGCACGAAGCACCATTGCAGGAAGAACTGCGCGGCAAGCGTGGCGATGGCGAGATAAAACCCCTTGATGCGCAGGCTGGGCAGGCCGAACAGAACGCCGACCACGCAGGACACGAAGCCCGAGGCGACGATCCACACGATGATGTTGACGCCGGGAAACAGGGTCGAGAGCTTGTAGCAGGCATAGGCGCCAACGCCCATGAATGCGCCCGTGCCCAGCGAAATCAGCCCCGTATAGCCGATGAGAATATTGAGCCCGATCGCCGCCAGCGACAGCACGAGAAACGGGATCATGACCGAGGCGATCATGAAATCGTCGCTGACCAGCGGAATGCCGATGAAGGCGACGGCGAGGATCAGCGCCAGGCCGATCCGGTCCTGACGGATCGGAAAGATAGCCTGATCGGCCGCATAACTCGTCTTGAACTGTCCGACTTCCCGGTAGAACACGTGGACAACCTCGATCAGATGCGTTCGATGATTTTCTCGCCGAACAGGCCCTCGGGCTTGAACAGCAGGAAGACGAGGGCGATCGCATAGGCAAGCCAGCTTTCGATGCCGCCGCCCACCAGAGATCCCCAGTAGAATTCGCCGAGCTTCTCGCCGATGCCGATGATGAGGCCGCCGACAATGGCGCCCGGCACCGAGGTGAACCCGCCCAGAATGAGCACGGGCAGCGCCTTGAGCGAGATCACTTGCAGCGCAAACGACACGTCCGAACGCGCGCCCCACATGATGCCCGTCGCCAGCGCGACAATGCCGGCGGTGAACCAGACGATAACCCATATCTGGTTGAGCGAAATACCGACCGAGAGCGCCGCCTGATGATCGTCGGCGACCGCGCGCAAGGCGCGGCCGATGCGCGTCTTCTGGAAGAACAGCGCAAGTCCCGCCACCATGATCGAGGCGATGACGGCCGCCGCAATGTCGATTTTTTGCAACGACACCAGCCCGCCGAGTATCTTCAGGTCGAACGCGCCCTTGGGCAGGCCGAGCGCGGCCACCGGCATTTCCTTGGGATCGCCGCCAAACACCAGTTCGCCCGCGCCGATCAATATGTAGGTCAGGCCGAAGGTCGCCATGAACAGCATGATGTCGGGCTGGTTGACGAGCGGGCGCAGCACGATGCGCTCGACGCCGACCGCCAGAAGATACATGACGCCGATGGACATGAGCAGCGCCAGCGGCGCGGGTATGCCTTTTTCGTAAAGACCCACCAGCGTCAGCGCGGCGAACACCATCATGATGCCCTGCGCGAAATTGAACACGCCGGACGCCTTGAAGATGAGCACGAAGCCGAGCGCGATCAGCGAATAAAGCACGCCGCTGACGAGGCCCTCCCAAAGGGTCTGCACCAGCAGGTCGGGCGCTGCCCCCATCTGCATGAAGGGGCCGATGAATATCTGGTAGAGGAGATGCATCAGTGCGCCACTCCCAGATATGCGTCGATCACCTTCTGGTCGCTCTTGACCGCGGCGGGATCGCCATCGGCGATCTTGTGGCCGTATTCGAGCACGACGATGCGGTCGGACAGATCCATCACGACGCCGATATCGTGTTCGATCAGCGCGATCGTCGTGCCGTAATGCTCGTTGACGTCGATGATGAAGCGGCTCATGTCCTGCTTTTCTTCGAGATTCATGCCCGCCATCGGCTCGTCGAGCAGCAGCAGGGTGGGCTCCATGGCGAGCGCCCGGCCAAGCTCGACGCGTTTTTGCAGGCCGTAGGGCAGCGTGCCGACCGGCGCCTTGCGGATATGTTCGATCTCGAGAAAATCGATGATCTCCTCGCAGAACTTGCGATGCTCGATTTCTTCCGCAAGCGCCGGTCCGTGCCGGAACATCTGCCAGAAGAAATTCGATTTCATCTTCAACGCGCGCCCCGCCAGAATATTGTCGAGCGTCGACATGCCCTTGAACAGGGCGACGTTCTGGAAGGTGCGCGCAATGCCCTGGCTTGCCGCCTCGTATGGCTTCATGCGCGCGCGCGTTTTTCCGTGGAACGAAATCGAACCCTGCTGCGGATGATAAAATCCATTGATGACATTGAGCATCGATGTCTTGCCGGCGCCGTTCGGCCCAATGATCGCGCGTATCTCGCCCTTGGCTATATCGAACGAAACATCGGTGATCGCGCGCACGCCGCCAAACGACAGCGAGACATTGTCGACTTTGAGAAGAATGTCTCCGGAACTGCTCATGCCGCTTTGCTTTCCGTCTTGCCTTGCGGGGCGGCCAGGCCCTGGCGCGCAAGATCGACAATCGCGACACGGCCGGAAATCATGCCCTTGCGCCCGTCTTCAAAGGTCACCTCGGTCGAAATATCGGCCTGTTTCGAGCCATCGTAGAGGCCCTCGACCAGCGGCGCATAGCGCTCGGCGATAAAGCCGCGCCGCACTTTTTGCGTGCGCGTCAACTCGCCGTCGTCAGCGTCGAGTTCCTTGGGCAGGATCAGAAAGCGCGCGATCTGCGCGCCCGCCATGCGGCCTTCTTTCGCAAGAGACGCATTGACCTCGCCCACATGCGCCGCGATCATTTCGTAGACTTGCGGATGCCCGGCAAGCTCCTGATAGGAGCCGTAGGAAATGTTCTTGCGCTCCGCCCAATTGCCGACCGCCGTCAATTCGATGTTGAGCATGACGGTCACGAAATCGCGCGCATCGCCAAACGCCACGGCTTCCTTGATGTTGGGATAGAACTTGAGCTTGTTCTCGATATATTTCGGGGCAAAGATCGTGCCGTCGTTGAGTTTGCCGACGTCCTTGGCGCGGTCGAGAATGCGCAACTGGCCATCCTCGTCGAAGAAGCCGGCGTCGCCCGTTTTCACATAGCCGTCCGCCGTCAGCGTCTCCGCCGTCTTTTCGGGCTCCTTGTAGTAGGAAACGAACTGGCCCGGCGATTTGAACTGCACCTCGCCGTCTTCGGCGATACGGATGTCGACATTGGGCGCGGGCGGCCCCACCGTGTCCGAGCGCACCGCGCCATTGGCGTGCGCGGTCACGTACAGGAAGGCTTCCGTCTGGCCGTAGAGCTGCTTCAGATTGAGGCCGAGCGAGCGATAGAAGGAAAAGAGATCGCCGCCAATCGCCTCGCCCGCCGTATAGGCGGCGCGAATGTTGGAATAGCCGAGCACGTTTTTCAAAGGCCCGTAAACCAGCGCTTCGCCGAGCATGTAGTGAAGGCGCGCCGGAAACGGCACGCTCTCGCCGTTGAGGATCTTCTCGCCCCATTTGCGCGCGACGCCGATGAAATGGTCGAACATCTTGCGCTTGAGCGCGCCTGCATCCTCCATGCGAATCATGATGCGGGTGAGCTGCGCCTCGAACACGCGCGGCGGCGCGAAATAGAAAGACGGCCCGATTTCGCGCAAATCCTGCGCGACCGTATCGGGATTTTCCGGACATGCGATGCACGAGCCCGCAACCAGCGCCTGCGCGTAATTCAGATAATGATCGCCTACCCAGGCGAGCGGCAGATAGGCGAGCTGCTCGTCCTTGTCGGTCAAGCCGTCGAAAGCCACCGTATCGCGCGCCGCCTGCACCGAGCGGCCGGCCGCCAGAACCACGCCCTTCGAGCGCCCTGTCGTGCCGGACGTATAGAGCATGATCGAGGAATCCTCGGACGAACCGGCATCGATCAGATCGTCGAGTTCGCGTCCGAGCGCAACCTCGCTGGCAAGCCCGCGCGCGGAAGCCTCGATGATGTCGGAAAGCGCGCTGAGATTGGCTTGCGTGTAATCGCGCAGGCCCCTGTCCTCGTCGTAGACGATATGTTCGAGCGTCGGCAGGCGGTCGGCGATCGAATAGAGCTTGTCGACCTGCTCCTGATCCTGCGCAGCCGCCACCTTCACATCGGCGTTTTCGAGAACGAAGGCGAGTTCTTCGGCCACAGCGTCGGCATAGACGGGCACGGGCGTGGCGCGCAGCATTTGCGTGGCGCACAATGTCCAGTAGAGCAGCGGACGGTTGGCGCCGAGAATGGCCACCTTGTCGCCCTTCCCCACGCCGAGTTTGCGCAGGCCGACCGCGATGGCGCGAATATTGCCGTAGACCTCGGCCCAGGTCCACGTCTGCCAGATGCCGCGATCCTTGTGACGGAAGGCCGGACGATCGCCGCGTTGTTGCGCATGCATGCGCACCAGCTTCGGAAACGTGTCCAAAGCCGACGTGTCCAAGGCCGCATCGCGCTCCGAGCGCTGCTGGCTGTCTGCCACTCCTCAAGCTCCCTCTGGCGCCCGTTTCGACGCTCTGTCGTTTCGTCGAACCGCTTTGGCGCGTTCTCTCAGCCCAACATTCGCAATGCGCATGGCTGATAGCAAGCGAGTGCTTGACTGCGCCATCGAGTTTTGTCAGTTAGGTTGAGCCCAATTGTGCGCGGCGCCTCCTCCTACTTTGGTCTAGCATTTGATTGATCCGCGTTGCGCGTCTGATAACGCGCGTTCGTTGACGCGCCACAAGAGTTTCTTGTCCCACGGGAACAAGGCCGCTCACTCGCCATAACGCGCCAGCGCCAAAAGGTCGCGCGGCGTCAGGGTCGCCTGCGCTATGTCCAGCAGGCCCTCCGCCTCCAGCAATTGCAAGGCGCGATTGGCGACCTGCCGCGACACGCCGGCGATCAGCCCCAGTTCCTCCTGGCTGATGTCGAGACTCGTCCCCAGTTTCGGGTTGAGCACGGGATTGAACAGCCAGGCGATCGTGCGGGAAACACGCGCGACGCCGTCGAGCATCCGGTCATGTTCGACAAGCGCGATGAATTGCCCGAGCCTCTCGTTGAACTGGCGCACCAGAAAACGGTTGAAGCCGACGGAATTTTCAAACAGCCAGGCAAAGGTCGCCCCGTTCATCAGCGCCAGCCGGGAATCGCGCAAGGCGACGAGATCGTATTGCCGGCGCTCGTTCTTCAGCATCGACCCCTCGCCGAACCACATGCCCGCCGGCATGCCCGCAAGGCTCAGCGCCTTGCCGGAGGAGGACACGGACGAAATCTTGACCAGCCCCGAGACGACGCCCGTCCAGTAATCGTAGGCGTCGCCGCGATGCATGATTGTCGCGCCCGCCGGCCATGTCTTTTCGGTCAGGCCGCGACAGGCGCGCTCCGCCTCCGCCACGCTCAGTTCGCTCGCCCAGAAGGCGATTTCGCGTAACCGCTCGGGGGTCATCGTTCGGTGTCCAGACGCATGGCGCCCATATTGTCCCTCCAGCGCTCCATGCTCAAGCGCGGATCGAACTTCCTTTGCCCGGAAGCCTTCTTTGCCGGAACGAGCGCGGGCGCGAAAACCATGCTGCGGTCTGCAATCTCGCAATCGCCTGCAAGCGTTCCTCGCCAATTCCGGCCGGCATGCGATGCGCGGCGTTCACACCGCCTGCCTGGCCTTCGTCACCGGTTTGCGCCGGCGGCGGAACGGCGCGCCGATCAGGCGCAGCAGGCTGTATCCGAGAACGCCGCCCACGCCTGCGATTGTAAATCCTTCCGCCGTCGTCGGCACGGCGGGCTCGAAATCGCCCCATGCCCGCCGCGCAACGCCCACATCGTAGCCTTGCGCAAAAACGATCAGCCGCGAAACCGGAGCGGCCTTTTTCATATCGGCCAATTGCTCGGCAAGATAATCGCGACGCACGTCCATTTTCGCCATGGATTTTCCGCGATCGCGCACGAGTTGGTCGGAACTTGCCTCAAGTTGAGCGATCGCGCTTCTCTTGTCGAGGCCGGCGGCCTGCGCCTCGGACGCAAATTGCTGGATCTGCGCCGTCAGCTCATCCACGGCGCCGCCGAGGCGCTGGCGGTATTGCTGTGCGAATTCCGGCAGTTGCGACGCAACAACGCCGCAAAACAGGCCGAACAGAAGCGCAAGTCGACGCAAGATCATAATTCGACATTATAAACCAGAGACGCTGCGAGTTACATGCGCAGGCAATATTGCTCGCGCAAAAAATCCTTACAGCGTGCGCGGCGCAAAAAAACGTGCGTGCAAATAGGCGAGCGGGCGCCCATCGATCAGGCCGAGGCCCGCCGCAATGAAGGCAAGCCCGAGAAGATTGCGCGGCTCCAGCGGCTCGCCGAGAAAGATCGCGCTGACCAGAAAGGCCGTGACCGGCACGAGCAATGTGACGAGCAGCGCATTGGTCGCGCCGGCGCGCGCGAGAATGCGAAAGAACAGGATGAAGGCGATCGCCGTCGAGACGAGGCCGAGCGCCAGCATCGAGACGATCTGCACGCTGTTGGGCATGGGCGCCCGCCAGGGCTGCTCGAAGGCAAGCGCCAGCGGCGCGATCATCAGCGAGGAAGCCGCAAGCTGGCCGTGCGCGCTTTGCAGCGGCGTCAGGCCGAGACGCGCATAATTGCGTCCGACGACGCCGCCGAAAGCGTAAGCAAGCGCTGCCCCGATCATGGCGAGTTCCGGCAGAACGCGGTCCGCCCCATGGCCGAGCGCATCCGGGCCGATCAGAACGGCGACGCCGGCAAGCCCCACGACGACCCCTGCCAGCCTGTTGGCGCGCAGCCTTTCGTCGGCCAGAAAGAATGGCGCGATCAGCACCGAGAACAATGGCGTCGTCGCATTGACGATGGCGGCAAACGACGCCGTCACGCTCTGTTGCGCCCATACCGACAGCACCCAGGGCACGATATTGTTGAGTGCGCCGATAACAAGAAACGCGCCCCAGATTCGGGCGCCGCGCGGAAAACCCTCGCGCGAGAAATAAAGGACGGGCGTGAGCGCGACGACAGCGATGACAACGCGCAGCATGACCAGCGTCAGCGGCGGGAAGCCGCCGAGCGCGACTTTCACGAAAGGAAAGGAACAGCCCCACATCAGCGACAGCAGGCCGAGCATGCCCCATGTGCGCAGCGACATGGAGGTCTCGACGGCGGGCATCGGCGGGGGAGCGGACATCGGAACTCCGGCAGAGCCCGCAATCTAGCCGAACGCAGCTACTCCCGCGACCCGTGTTCCGCGCCTACAAGCCATGCGCGCGCCCCTTGGGCGAAACGCAAACCGGACAAATCGTTATACCGGCAGATCGAGCACGCCGGCCTTGCCTTCTTTCGTGCCGAAGGCAAGGCGCCGTCCCGCCGCATCCCAGGCGAGCGCGGTGATCGCATCGTTGGAATCGCGCTCTCCGCGGACGAAAATCTCGGAGGCGTCCGTCAGGCGCACGAGCAGGAGCCAGCCGTCCTCGTAACCGATGGCGAGCGTCATGGTCGCGGGATGGAAGGCGACGCGCGAGACCCGGCGCGGGCGCACGCCGCATTCGCGCGGGCCGCGTCCCATCGGCCCGTCCTTGGTCTCGAACGGCCAGACCACGCAGGCGTCCGCGCCCGATGTCGCCAGCCACTTGCCGTCCGGCGACCAGGAGAAGGAGCGCGTTTTTGCGGGATAGCCGGACATGCGCATGTGCTTGCCGTCCGCCAGCCGCCAGCCGTGCAGCATGTTCTCCTGCATGGAGGTCACCAGGAAACGGCCATCGGGAGAAACGGTGGCGTCGAGATGCGAGCCTTTCCATTCCAGAAATTCAGGCTTGCCGGCGTTGGGAAACCACAGCGAGGCGCCGTTGTAATGCGCAATCGCCAGACGGTAGCCTTTGGGCAGAAAGGCAAGACCGCGCACGGCCGACGGCGCATCGAATTTCTTGACCTCGCCCTTCGCATCGCGCGCGAAAACGCTTCTTCCCGCAGACCACGCCATGGCGCCGTCCGCGCGCAGGGTCAGCGCGTCGATCCATTTGCCTTTTTCGTCCGCAATCGTCTCGCTGCGCCCTTCTGCGTCGGTGGCGATCAGGAGACCGTCGTCGCCGGCGGTGAACATGCGCTTGCCATCGGAAAGCGCGGAAAGGATCGCGCCGTCCGCATGCGCCTCGATGCGTTTTTCCTCGCCGACGCCGGCGGCAAGCAGCGTGCCGTCGGCCAACGCGAAAGCGGGCGTGCGCCCGAGAAAGGCGCAGGCGACGACGGCCTCGCCGGCTTCGATCGAGGTGACGTTTTGAGCAAGAGACGTTTCGGACATGAGGCGCTTACGATTGAGAGGATTTGAGCAGTTTGTCGCCGCGTCGTTTTCGTCAAGCCGGATACATCCTGCCTGACGATGCGGGAAATCCTACCCTAAGGGATGGATCTTCTCGTCGTTTTGCGGCTCGCAATGGCGGCCTTACGCCGCGCACCTCATGAATCCCTCGCGAATCTCGTCTTCCTTGAGATTACGGCCGATGAAGACGATGCGGCTGATGCGCTTCTCGTCCGGCTTCCATTCGCGCTGCACGTCGCCGTCGAGGATCATGTGCACGCCCTGGAACACGAAACGCTTAGGTTCGTCCTTGAACGAGAGAATGCCCTTGGAGCGCAGAATGTTCGGCCCCTCGCGCTGCACGAGATCGTTGACCCAGGGCATGAACTTGTTGGGATCGACATCGCCGTCGATGGTCAGCGCCAGCGATTGCATCTGCTCGTCATGCGTCACCTTAAGCCCGCCATGGTCGTGATCGTGATGATGCTCGTGCCCGTGATGGTCATGCCCGCAATCGGGCCCGCATTCATGATCGTGATCGTGATGATGGTGGTCATGATTGTGGTCTTCGGCTTGCAGGAAGGCCGGCTCGATTTCCAGAATGCGGTCGAGATCGAAAGCGTTCTTGCCGAGCACGGCTTCGAGCGGCACATTGGCCTTCACCGAGCGATGCAGCTTTGCATAAGGATTGATGCCGCGGATGCGCGCTTCCACTTCGCGCAATTCCTCGGGCGAAACGAGATCGGTCTTGTTGATGACGATGACATCGGCGAAGGCGATCTGGTTCTTGGCCTCGGGCGCATCCTTCAGCCGCGCGGCAAGCCATTTCGCATCGGCCACCGTCACCACGGCGTCGAGCCTGGCCGTATCCTGCACGTCCTGATCGACAAAGAAGGTTTGCGCAACCGGCGCGGGATCGGCAAGGCCGGTCGTCTCCACGATGATCGCGTCGAACCTGCCCTTGCGGCGCATGAGCCCTTCGAGAATGCGGATGAGATCGCCGCGCACGGTGCAGCAGATGCAGCCGTTGTTCATCTCGAACACTTCCTCGTCCGCGCCGACGACGAGTTCGTTGTCGATGCCTATTTCGCCGAACTCGTTGACGATGACGGCGTATTTCTTGCCGTGCGGCTCGGAGAGAATGCGGTTGAGCAAAGTCGTCTTGCCGGCGCCGAGATAGCCGGTCAGAACGGTCACGGGGATCTTGTCGGACATCAATAAACTCCCGAAGGCTCGCGCGCCGTCTCCGTCATTGCGCGACACGAGACGCAAAGCGCGACACGAGACGCAAATGAGGAGCGCGCAAAAAGAGGAGCGCGCGAAAATTCCGTCAGGGCGCAAGCGCCTTGGTCAGTTCGCTTATATTGTGTTTGACCATGGCAATGTAAGTCCCTGCCGGCCCGGAGGGCGGCGAAAGCCCGTCCGCATAGAGCTTGCCGCCGACTTTCGCCCCCGTTTCGCGGGCGATCTGCTCGATCAGACGGGGATCGCCGACGTTTTCGAGAAAAACGGCAGGATATTTGTCCTTTTTGATCTGCGCGACGATTTTCGCCACATCCCGCGCCGAAATATCCGTCTCGGTCGAGACGCCGGCGGGCGCGGCAAGCGCAAGCCCATAGGCTTGCCCGAAATAGCCGAAAGCGTCGTGCGAGGTGACGATGCGCCGCCGTTCGGGCGGAATCCTGGCGATTGCAGCGCGAACCCAGGCGTCGAGCGCATCGAGCTCCGCCAGATAATTCTTCGCGCGAGAAGCATATTCGGCCGCGCCCTCCGCATCGGCTGCAATCAGCGCGTCGCGGATATTGGCGACATAGATTTTTGCATTGGCGACATTTTGCCATGCATGAGGATCAACCTCGTCATGCCCTCCGTGCCCGGCATGTTCCTCGTGATCCTCCTTGCGAATGGCCACGCCCTTCGAGGCGACGACAATGCGCGCCCTGGCTCCGGAGGTCTTGACGAGCCGGCCGATCCATCCCTCCAGATGCAGGCCGTTCTCGACGATCAGCCGCGCCTCGGCGAGTTTTCGCGCATCTGCGGGCGAAGGAGAATAGGCGTGGACATCGCCATCGGGACCAACCAGCGAAGACACCGCAACACGCGCGCCGCCGACCTGCGCCACGAAATCCGCAAGGATGGTGAAAGTGGCCACGACAGGGATTTTGGTTTGGGCGAAAGCGCGTGCGGGCAAAAAGGAAAGAGCGGCGAGGCCGCCGAGAAACGCGCGCCGGCCGGGCCGCCATTCCTCCGCCGCCCGAACGGCGCGGGTAAAATCTACAATGCCCATGATCATGCCTCCAGATGACGCCGCTTCTGCATCTCGCGCAGCGCGCCGCCGGCGCGCCCGAAAACAAGCGACACGAAATAGATCGATCCCGCCGCCAGCACGATGGTCGGTCCCGAAGGCAAGGCCAGCGCATAGGACGCCACAAGCCCCGCATAAGCCGAGATCGCGCCGAAAACCGCAGCAAGCCCGATGGTCGCGTCGAGCTTGCGCGTCCACAGCCGCGCCGCAAGCGCCGGCAGCATCATCAGGCCGACCGACATCAGCGTGCCGAGCGCCTGAAAGCCCGCAACCAGATTGAGCACCAGCAATCCGAGAAAGGCGAGCTGCGTGGCAAGGCCCGCGCCCGTCGTGGCTTTCGTGAACACGGGGTCGAGCGTCTCCATGACGAGCGCGCGAAAAAGAAGAGCAAGCCCAAGCAATGTGACGGTGGCGATTGTCGCAAGCAAAATCAGCGCCTGGTCGTCGAGCGCCAGAACATTGCCGAACAGCACATGCAGCAGATCGATGCTCGATCCGCGCAGCGAAACGATGGTGACGCCGAGCGCCAGCGACACGAGATAGAGACCGGCAAGCGAAGCGTCTTCGCGCAGGATCGTGGCGCGCGCCGCCAGCCCCGCGCCAAGCGCCACGATGACGCCGGCCGCCAGCCCGCCGAGCGCCATGGCCGGCGCCGAAAGCCCGGCGACGAGATAGCCGACGGCCGCGCCCGGCAATATGGCGTGCGCCATGGCGTCGCCGGCCAGCGCCATGCGACGCAGGATCAGGAACACGCCGAGCGGCGCGCCCGCAATCGCCAGCACGATCGCGCCGACCAGAGCGCGCCGCATGAATTCAAAATCGGCGAAGGGCGCAATGAAAAGATCATACATTGCGGGCGCCCATCACGCGGCCCTCTCGCAGGCGGTTGCGCGCGCATCGAAAGCTTCGCTCATACGCCGCGCCTGCGCGAGGTTTTCGCGCGCCAGCGCTTGCGCCGTCGGCCCCCAGGCCACGCATTCGCGCGCCAGCAACAGCGTGTCGGGAAAATGCGCGCGCACCAGCGGATAATCGTGCAGCACCGCAAGAATGGTGCGCCCCTCGCCATGCCAGCGCAAAATCAGCTCTACGAGATCGCCGGTCGTGCGCTCGTCGACCGCCGCAAAGGGCTCGTCGAGCACGATGACATCAGCCTCCTGCAACATCAGGCGCGCAAAAAGCATGCGCTGGACCTGCCCCCCCGAGAGCGCGCCGATCTGGCGCGCTTCAAAACCCTCGAGACCGACGGCCGCGATCGCCTCGGCGACGGCGCGGCGCCCCGCCGCGCCAAGCGCGCCGAACAGCCCGCAGCGCCGCACGCGCCCGAGCGCGACGAAATCGAACACGTCGATGGGAAAGCCGTTGTCGATCTCGGCGGCCTGCGGCAGATAGCCGATGGCGCAGGTATCGCGTTCGCTGCGCGAAATACGTCCGCCAAGCGGCGTCAGAATGCCGGCAAGCCCCTTGATGAGCGTCGATTTTCCCGCGCCATTGGGCCCGCAGATCGCCGTCAGCGAACCGGACGCAAACCGTCCGCTCAGATGATGGACTGCGGGATGCCCGTCATAGCCGAGCGTCACGTCCTCGAGAACGAAAGGCGCGCTCACGACATCGCCCAGCGCACGGCGGTCCAGATCAGGGCCGACAGAAAAGTCGCGCCGGCAAGCCGCTGCAACGCCGACAGCCGGACGAGCGAGACGCCGGGCGCAACGACGGCTGCGGGATCGTGCGCATGGCCGTGATGGTCGCCTGCAACATGATCGTGGGTATGGTCATGGTCATGGTCATGATCGTGGTCATGGGTATCGCTTTGCGCATGATCGCGCCGCTCTGTGGATGCCATGGAACGCCAGTCCGTAAGTTCGCTACGTTATATTGTTACACTTGCGTGGAGGCAAGCTGAAGTGGACCAAGCTGAAGTGGACAAAGCCGAAGCGGAACAAGCTGAAGTAGACAAAGGACAAGACACGTAGGACAATATCATTCGACAATAATTCAAAGCGCCATTCAGAAGCCGTCGACAGGAACCGAAATGCTTTACCCGCTCTCGCCCCGCGTCCAGGAAATCCGCCGCCAGCTCGAACGCTTCATGGACGAGCACATCTACCCCAACGAGGCGCGCCATTTTCGCGAGGCCGAGGAACTGGGGCCCTGGAAAGTCTACCCGATTGTCGAGGAGTTGAAACCGCTCGCCAGGGCGCAGGGGCTGTGGAACCTGTTTTTGCCCGAGAGCGAGCATGGCGCGGGCCTTTCCAATCTCGAATATGCAACGCTTTGCGAAGTCATGGGCCGTTCGCATCTCGCGCCCGAGATTTTCAACTGCTCGGCGCCCGACACCGGCAATATGGAAGTGCTGGTGCGCTACGGGACCGAGGCCGACAAGAACAAATGGCTGAAGCCGCTGCTGGCGGGCGAAATTCGCTCCTGCTTCGCCATGACGGAGCCCGCCGTCGCCTCGTCCGACGCCACCAATATCGAAAGCAGCATCAGGCGCGACGGCGACCATTACGTCATCAACGGCCGCAAATGGTACACGACGAACGCGACCGATCCGCGTTGCAAGATCTGCATCTTCATGGGCAAGAGCGATCCCGGCAATCCGAACCGCTACAAGCAGCAATCCATGATCCTCGTTCCCATGGACACGCCCGGCGTCAAGGTGGAGCGCCCGCTGCCGGTCTTCGGTTTCTACGGCGTGCCGGACCGCGCCTCCGAAGTCGTCTTCGAGAATGTGCGCGTGCCCGCCGCCAACATGCTGCTTGGCGAGGGGCGCGGTTTCGAGATCGCGCAAGGCCGCCTCGGTCCCGGCCGCATCCACCATTGCATGCGCCTCATCGGACTTGCCGAACGCACGCTGGAAAAAATGTGCAAGCGCGCCATGAGCCGCGTCGCCTTCGGCAAGGCGGTGTCCGAGCAGACGGTGACGCAGGAGCGCATCGCCGAAGCGCGCATCATGATCGAACAGGCCCGCCTGCTCACGCTCAACGCCGCGCACGCCATGGACACGGTCGGCAACAAGGTGGCGAAAACCGAAATCGCCATGATTAAAGTCGCGGTCCCCAACATGGCCTGCCAGATCGTCGACTGGGCGATCCAGGCGCATGGCGGCGGCGGCACGTCCAACGATTTCGGCCTGACCCAGGCCTACGCCACCGCCCGCCTCCTGCGCCTCGCCGACGGCCCCGACGAAGTCCACCGCAACCAGATCGCGCGGCTGGAGCTGAAGAAATATGTGAATTGAGGGAGCGCAATCGCTGCGAGCAGCGCCGATCGGGTCGTTCGCTTCGATTGACCGCCGGCCAAAGCCTGCCCGCATATGCGCAAAGAACGCAGATGCGGGCGGCCGCTCACCATTTCGGCGGCGTGGAATCGAAGGGATGGTATTGATAGAGCCAGCTCTCGCTCAATATCTTGTCGCCGTTGGAGAGATAGAGCCGCATTTCCACGGGATCGTTCCCTTCGACCTTGAGGTCGAATTGCGCGCGCCAATGTCCGGGCACATCGTCGGGCACGGACTCGGTGAAGACATAGGAGAATTCGCCGCGCGAGGCCCACAGTTCCGCCTTCGGCTTCACGCCCTTGGGCAGACTGGCGAGCGGGCCGCCCAGAAACTCCACCATGAACTTGCGCACGCCCTTGGGCCGCGGCTGGCCGGGCACGCCGCCATTGCCGAGCCGCGTCGCCACGCAGCGCGCAAGATCGCTCGGATAGGGTTCTTCCGCTTTCCAATAGAGCTTGTAGGCGAGATCGAACACCTGGCCGGGCCGCGTCGGCTCGGCGGGAACCCACATGGCCACGATATTGTCGTGAATCTCGTCATCCGTCGGTATCTCGACGAGTTGCACCGCGCCCTTGCCCCAGTTTCCCTTGGGCTCGACCCAGACGGAAGGGCGCCGGTCATACATCACGCCGTCGAGATAATGATCGAAATTGCGGTCGCGTTGCAGAAGGCCGAAGCCCTTGGGATTGGTGTCGCCGAAGGCCGACGCCATCACGCGCGGGGCGTTGTTGAGCGGGCGCCAGATGTGCTCGCCCGCGCCCGTCCACATCGCCAGGCCGTCGGAATCGTGAATTTCCGGGCGCCAGTCGACGCCATCGCCCTTGTGCGTCTCGGAATACCAGTACATTGAGGTCAAGGGCGCAATGCCGAAGCGGATGTAACTCTTGCGCAGATGGAGCTGGCACTCGATGTCCATCGTCACGGCCTTGTCGCGCGCCATCACGAATTTATAGGCGCCGACAATGCCCGGCCCTTCGAGCAGCGCGTGAATGGTGACGAGATGGCCCTCCTCCGGCCCGATCCAGAATTTCGTGAAATCCGGGAATTCCTCCTCGCGGCCCGATTGCCAGGTGTCGAGCGCAATGCCGCGTGCGGAAAGCCCGTACTGGCGCAATTCGCCGATGGCGCGGAAATAGGAGGCGCCGAGAAAGGCGACCCAGTCGTTGGTATGCCAGTCGAGTGGCCCGTCCTTGGGCTCCTGTAAGCGGAAGCCGGCAAAGCCGACGCCTTTGGGCAGTTTTCGCGCAGGCGAATCCTTGGGCATGTCGAAATAGGATTGGTCGTAGAGAATCTCGCGCGCCTGAGAGCCCTCGACCACGCTGACCTGTATGGCCTTGCGGAAGAATTTGCCGAGATGGAAGAAGGTCACGGGAATCTGCTGCGGCCCCACCGCATAGACAGCCGAAGCCGTGTCGTAGCGCAGCTTGCCCCATTCCTCGTAGTTCAACTGCTCCATGATCTCGGGCGCAGGCTGGGGCGCTGGCTTGTGCGCGACCTTGGCGAGTTGCGCGGCTTCCGCCTTCAGCCAGTCGAAGGAAAAGGCCTTGGCAGGCCCGTACTTCAGTTCGGCCGCGCCGGCCGGCTGCGATGGCAGGAGCGCCGTCACACCCGCAGCGCCAGCCGCTCCCAGAACGTTGCGACGGTCGATTTCATGGCTCATTGCCTACCTCGAATCATGATGGCGCGCAGCTTCGCACGCGCAAAGGCTATATTCACGCGCCGGTCGGTTCAAATTGAAGGAACAGGGATCGCTACGAACGCCCGGCTCAGCCCATGCCGAGCGCGGAAAGATAGAGGTCGAGAATTTCTTCCTCCTCCCTGCGCTTCTGGCTGTCCTGCCGGCGCATCGAGACGATCTTGCGCATGATCTTGACGTCGTAGCCCACGCCCTTGGCCTCGGCGTAGACCTCCTTGATGTCTTCGGCGAGCGCGCGCTTTTCCTCTTCCAGCCGCTCGATGCGTTCGATGAAGGCCTGAAGATGGCCGGCGTCGATGGAATTTGTGCTCATGATGTGCCCGGACGAAAAAGCGAAGGGCTTAGCGAGTAGCGAATGAGAGCGTAAGGGGCAATAGTGGATTGGGACCGGCTTGTGACTGTCCCCGCTATTCGCTACTCACAGTTTCCCCTGTCGTCCTCAATCCCGGAGAAAAACATGATCGAAGCCGTAATCTGGGATTTTGGCGGCGTCATAACGACGAGCCCGTTCGAGGCTTTCGCGCGCTTCGAGCGTGAGCGCGGCTTGCCGAAGGATTTCATCCGCACGGTCAACGCAACCAACCATCTCGAAAACGCCTGGGCGAAATTCGAGCGCGCGGAAATTTCGCACGCAGCCTTCGACGGGATGTTTGCTTCCGAAGCGCGCGCGCTCGGCCACGAGGTGCGCGGCGCAGACGTGTTGCCGCTGCTGGCGGGCAGCCCGCGCCCCGAAATGGTCGAGGCGCTCAGGCGCATTCATGCGCGCATGAAAACCGGCTGCATCACCAACAATCTGCCGGCCGCCGAATCCGGCGCCATGGCCGCCATGTACAAGAAGGACATCATGGCGATGTTCAATCACGTGATTGAAAGCGCCAAGATCGGCCTGCGCAAGCCCGACTCGAAAATCTACGCCATGATGGTGGAGGCGCTCGGCGTCGATCCCGCAAAATGCGTCTATCTCGACGATCTCGGCGTCAACCTGAAACCCGCGCGCGACATGGGCATGAAAACGATCAAGGTGATGGAGCCCGGCCCCGCGCTCGATCAATTGCAGGGCTACGTCGGCTTCGCGCTGCGTTGAGACGCCGCGCCTTCTCCTGCAAGACGGGAAAAGGCGCGGGCCTCACGTCCGCGTCGGAAACATTTCCACGCGATGCACGGCGGGATCGGCCAGCACGGGCTTCAATGCGCGCGCTATTCGCGCAGCCCATTCGCCCTCCCCCTTCTCGTCGGCGATCAGATCCTGCCTGATTTCGATCAGCGCATGCGGCAGGCCGCGCGAAGTCCCCATCTCGTACATGGTGTCGCCGGTCAGCGCCCCGTCATAGGGCTCGTTGTCGCCGATCGTCAGATCGCGCTCGCCCGCCAGTTCCGCGATCAGCGGTTTGGCGAGGCGCGGGTCGCTGTCCCACAGAAGGGCTGCATGCCAGGGCCGGGCCGCGCCCTTCCATGCCGGCGTGAAGGAATGGATCGAGACGATGGAGGGAACCTTTCCGCCTGCCGTCAGGCGTTCGATCTCCGCGATCGCAGCGGCGCGATAGGGCCGCCAGTATTTTTCGCGCCGCCTTTCCACTTCCGCAGCCTCTATCCGGGCATTGCCGGGAATGAGCGCGCCATCGGAAATGCGCATGACCAGGGTCGGGTCGTCCGCGCCGCGATTGGGGTCGATCAGAAGGCGCGAAAACCGCGACAGAACGGCCGGCGCATCGAGAAGCGCCGCCAGCCGCCGCACGACGCCGGCAGCGCCGATGTCATACGCGATATGGCGGGCGAAGGCTTCGGGCGGCAGGCCGAGAGAACCATATTCGGCGGGCAGCCCGTTGGACGCATGGTCGCACAAAATCAGGAGCCCGGCGTCGGCGGGCCCGGCAATACGTTCGACAGGTTGAAACTCGGCCATACGGCCAGTTGCCGCAAGTCCGCCCGCGTTGCAAGGGCTGGCGTCGAAAAGCCGGCGCGCGCGCCGCTCTCCGCACGGGCGGGCTCGACAAGTCCGGCAAATCACGGGATAAAGCGCTCTCGCCCTATTGAGCCGCGCATGCGCCGTTTTGCGGCCGGCCCCCGTGTCATGCGTCCTGCGACCCTATCCGTCGGCCCGAACGAAACGATGATTCGCTCTCTTGGACTGCCGTTGTTAATCGCCGCCGGCGCATGTTTCGCAACGCCCGCCGCCGCCGATTTTCGTATGTGCAACAATACGATCAACCGCGTCAGCGTCTCGCTCGCCTATACCGACGGCGACAATTGGGTGAGCGAGGGCTGGTGGAACCTCAAGCCGTCTGCCTGCGAAACCCTGTTGCGCGGCCCGCTGGCCGCCGAATTTTATTACGTCTACGCCATGGACGAGAAGGGCGGGGAATGGAAAGGCAAGGCGTTCATGTGCACCCGCGACCGCGAGTTCAAGATCGACGGGCGTGAAAATTGTTTTGTGCGCGGCTTCGACCGCACCGGCTTCTTTGAAGTCGACACCGGCAAGGACGCGCGCTCCTGGACCGTGCAACTGACCGATCCCGGCCAGAACCGCTGAAACGCCGGATATGCAGAAAAGAAGCGCCAGAAAGAAACGATAGACCGACATGAGACGATTGCGCCGTTGCAAGATATTGGCGACGCTGGGCCCGGCTTCCGCCGACAAGGCGACGATCGCCGCCCTGCATGACGCCGGCGCCGATCTTTTCCGCATCAACATGAGCCATTCCGATCACGACGGCATGCGCGAGCGCATCGCCATGATCCGCGAGATCGAGAAGGACAGCGGGCGGCCCATCGGCATTCTCGTCGATCTGCAAGGCCCGAAACTGCGTATCGGCGCCTTTGCCGACGGCGCGGTCATGCTGGTCAGGGGCGCCGAGTTCACGCTCGATTCCGACCCCACGCCCGGCGATATCAAGCGCGTCCACCTGCCTCATCCCGAAATTCTGAGCGCGCTCGAGCCGGGCCATGTCGTCCTGATCGACGATGGCAAGGTGCGCCTGCACATTGTCGCAGCGACGCCTGACAGCGCGCGCGCGGTGGTCGATATCGGCGGGCGGATTTCCAACCGCAAGGGCGTCAGCCTGCCGCATACGGAAATCCCCGTCTCCGCCATGACGCCCAAGGACCGCTCCGATCTCGAGGCAGGCCTCAACGCCGGCGTCGACTGGGTGGCGATCTCCTTCGTGCAGCGGCCCGAGGACGTGGCCGAGGTCAAGAAGATCGCGCGCGGCCGCGCGCTGGTCATGGCCAAGATCGAAAAGCCGCAGGCGATTTCGCGTCTGGCCGAGATCATCGAACTCTCCGATGCGCTGATGGTGGCGCGCGGCGATCTCGGCGTCGAAATGCCGCTCGAAAAAGTGCCGGGCCTGCAAAAGCGCATCACGCGCATGACGCGCCGCGCCGGCAAGCCCGTGGTCGTCGCCACCCAGATGCTTGAAAGCATGATCCTTTCGCCCGTGCCGACGCGCGCGGAAGTCTCCGATGTCGCAACCGCCGTCTTCGAGGGGGCGGACGCCATCATGCTGTCGGCGGAGAGCGCCGCCGGCCAATATCCCGTCGAGGCGGTCGCCACCATGAACCGCATCGCCGAGGAGGTGGAAACCGATTCCGTTTATCGCGCGGTCATTTCCGCGCAGCGTGCGGCGGCTCCCGACCCCGGCGGCGCCGACGCCATTGCGGTCGCCGCGCGCGACATGGCCGAGACGCTCGATCTCAAGGCCGTCTGCGCCTGGACGTCGTCGGGCTCGACCGCTTTCCGCATCGCGCGCGAACGGCCAGAGCCGCCGATCCTCGCGCTCACCCCGAACAGGGACACCGCGCGCCGTCTCGCCCTGGTCTGGGGCGTCCACGCCATCGTCACCAAAGACGCCAGCGACATCGACGACATGGCGCGCCGCGCCTGCAAGTTCGCCAATCGCGAGGGATTTTCCGGCGAAGGCGACCGCGTCATCATCGTCGCCGGCGTTCCCTTCGGCACGCCCGGCGCAACCAACATGATCCGCATCGCCTTCTGCGGCGCGGAGGGATGAATATCTCTCAGCGCTTGCGGTAAACGAAAATATCCTGATGGCCTTCAAGGTCCATCGGATGATGGGCGACGAATTCCAGTTCCGGCGCGGCCTGCGCGACACAGGCGCGCATCGTCTGGTCGCGGAACCAGGTCAGGCCGTATTCGTCGTAATAATAGGGATAGCGCGCGTAATAATAGCCCTCGCGCGCCAGCCCGTCGAGCACGGCATTCTTGTCGAGCCAATATTGCTCATAGCGCTCCGCCGTCTCGGCCGATCCCTGGCCATGAGTAGTGAAAACCAGCACGCCGCCGGATTTGAGCGCGCGCGTGACGGCTGCAAGATTGCGCGCGACAAGATCCTTGCGCAAATGCGTATAGACCGACAGGAGATAGACGAGATCGAACCTCGCCGGCATCGTCTGCGCCGAACGCTCGATCACGGGAATGGCGGTTGCGCCGAATTCGTCCGCCGTGAACTGCGCGCCCTCCTCGATCACGTCGGCGACGTAGATGCGCGCGGGGTCGAGACGCGCCCGCAATTCGCGCACGATCCGCCCATAGCCGCAGCCGACTTCCAGACAGGCCTCGACCGAATCCCAGTCGCGGCCTGCCTCGCCCAGCGAACGGCCGAGACAATCGACGAATTCCTGCGCGCCGCGCCGATAACGCCCGACATGGTCGGCGGACGCCGAGGCGAGCATGAAATCGTTATAATGCGCGCGACCGGAAAGACCGGGAACGGCGCGCGCGCCCATGCGCGAGCCCAGCGCAAACCGCACCCGGCGCCCGATCGCATAGACCGGCCGCGCGCGTTTGATGGAATCGATTATATTTTTCGGCAGAACCTTGTTCGGAATATTCATATCGCCACGCCTCGATGAATAAGGCGCAGACTGGATATTTTACGCCCATTTCTCAACAAAAGCCTGCGATTAAACCTAAACGGAAGGCTTAACTCGCGCTGCGCCGCCCTTCCACGACCCAGGCCGCGACAAACGCGGCCAGCAGAACCGCAAGCCCCGCAAGGCCGAGCGCCAGCGGCGAAGCGCCGACCCCGCGCACGACATGGGATTGCGTGCGCCGCACGCCGATCCAGTCGCTGCCGCCCGCGCTCGATCCCTGACCGACCGAGGCGACACGCGGCAGAATGGTTGCGCCTGACGCATCGCCGCCATCGCGCGCCGCGATGCGCCGGATCGTGCCGCCGCTTGCAAGCGCAATCTCGCGCAAGCGATCCTGCGTCGAAATTACATCCTGAAATTCGCGCGGATTGGCCGGCCCGACATTGACGAGCGCGGTGAGCTCGCCCTCCTTCAGCTTGTAGAGACCGAGTTCGCGCGTCTCGTAATTTGCACGCGCAAGCCCTGGCTCGACGGCCTCAAGCGCAACCGTTTCGCTTTGCCCGGACGGCGCGACGACGGTCACGGGCTCGACACGGTCCTTCAGGGTCTGGCGTTCGATCTTCAATCGTTTGCCATGCGCGCTCGCACGAAGAATTTCTTCTTCGAGATCGGGCTCCTTCATCAGCCAGTGCGCAAGCCGCCGCAGGATTTCAAGATACGGCCCGCCGCCTTCGTAGCCGCGCGCCCACAGCCACATCTGGTCGCTCAGCAATTGCGCCACACGCCCCTTGCCCTCGCGCGAGAGCACAAGCAAGGGCCATTCGTCGACGCCGGTCAGCACGCTCTGCCCGCGCGTGGTCGTGACGCCGATCTGACGGAACCAGTCGCCCCAGTTTGGCGGATTGGCGTCGGCGCCCGGCAGGCCGCGCGTGACCGGATGCTTGCGGCCGAGTTCGGAAACTTTCACGCGAAACGCGCGCTCCGCGAGATCGCCTGTCGGCCTTGCCGGCGCAATGCGCCCGAGCGGGGAAAAGAAAATGCCCTTCGTGCTGGCGAAATCCGGGCCGGCCGCAATCAGGAGCGCGCCGCCCTCGTTCACGTAACGCACGATATTGTCGAGATAGATCGAAGGCAGCACGCTCTGGTTGGAATAGCGGTCGAAGATTATGAGATCGAAATCCTTGATCTTGCGCCCGAACAGATCGGCGGTCGGAAAGGCGATCAGCGAGAGTTCGTTGATCGGCGTGCCGTCCTGTTTTTCCGGCGGACGCAGAATGGTGAAATGCACAAGTTCGACATTGGCGTCCGAGCGCAGAAGATTGCGCCACATGCGCTCGCCATTATGCGGTTCGCCCGAGACAAGCAGCACCTTCAGCTTGTCGCGCACGCCATCGACCGTCACGACCGCCTTGTTGTTGAGCCCCGTCAGCTCGCCCTCGGTTTCGGCGACTTCGAGTTCGATCACATTGGGCCCGCCATGTTCGATCATGACGGGTCTCTGGAGGGTTTCGCCGGGCAGTCCGCGCACCTGCGCGACATCGGCGCCGTCGCGCCGCACGCTCACGCGAACGGGCGCGCCCGAGCCGCCGGCCTCGATCACGCGCGCCTCGATGGTCAGGGGCTTGCCGACGATGCCGAAGCGCGGCGCCTCGATCAGTTCGATGCGCCGGTCGCGCTCGCCCGTATGCCCCGTGGTCAGAACATGCAGCGGCGCCTTGAAGCCGAGTTTCTGCACGGCGTCGGGAACATCGTCGGCAAGACCGTCGGTGATGGCGACAACGGCGCCGAGACGTTCGGGCGGCACATCGGCAAGCCCGGCGTTGAGCGCGGCGAACAATTTCGTGCCCTCCGCGTCCTCGCCGTTGCGCTCGGTCTCGATCACCCGCAGGTCGATGGTTCCAAGCCCGTTCAGGCGCTTTTCCATTTCCGCGCGCGCAGCGGCGACCTGTTTTGGCCGCTCCGCAATCGACTGGCTGGCGCTCGTGTCGACAAGGAGCGCGACCGTATCCTTCAAGGGCTCGCGTTCCTCGCGCACGAAGGAGGGATTGCCGAGCGCCAGCGCCATCAGCGCAAGGCCGAGCGCGCGCAGCCAGGCGCCTGGACGGCGCGCATGGACCGCCAGCGCTGCCGCAATAACGCCGGCAAGCGCAAAGACGACGAGCATCCAGTCGGCGATGAGCGGCGCGAAGGATATGCTGTACTGGCTCATCGCGCCTCAATGCCCCAGCCGGTTCAGAAGGTCGCGCACATGCACCTGATCGGCCTTGTAATTGCCGGTCAGCGTATACATCACCAGATTGACGCCGCCGCGCAGCGCCATTTCGCGCTGGCGCGGCCCGCCCGGCGTCAGCGGATAGAGCGGTTGCCCGTAGCGGTCGCCGGCCCAGCCCGCCGCCAGATCATTGGAGACGATGATGATGGGCGAAACGCTGTCGCCGGCGCGCGCGGGCCTGCTCTCCCCGCCCGCCGTCTCGGGCGCCAGCGCCTCGATCCATGCGCGGCCGTTGATCGTGCGGCCCACGAAATTGTCGATGATATAGAAGGTTTTCGTCACGACATGATCGCGCGGGATCTGTTCGAGCTGCGGCACATCCGCGCCTTCCAGCAATTTGCGCAGCCATACGCCCTCGGGCGTAGGCGAGCCCGCATGCGCGGTCATGGCGTCGCGCGTGTCGAACACGACAGTGCCGCCCTGCTTCATGTAGGCGGCGATTTTTTGCGCAGCGATGGCCGGCGGCTGCGGCCTTGTGGCGACGATCGGCCAGTAGATCAGGGGATAGAAGGCAAGTTCGTCGCGCGCGGGGTCGACGCCCACGGGGTCGCCGGGCGCAAGCGCGGTACGTTGCAGCAACGTCTGCGACAGCGATTCAAGCCCCGCCCTGCTCGTCTCGTCGACGCGGGCGTCGCCCGTGACGACATAGGCAAGCCGTGTCGATAACGCAGCCTCGATATCGCGCTTCGTCGGCGCTTTCTTCTTTTGCGCGTCTTGCGGTTTGAGAGGTTGCGGTTTGAGGGATTGCGATTTGGCGGATTGCGCCAAAGCCGGCGTGGTCGAAAACGGCGCGCCCTGAATGAAGCCCGCAGCGACAAAAGCTGCAAGGACGAGAGCTGCCCGTGTCTTGCGCGAAGGAAAGCGCGGCAGCCCGCCCGAAAGCCAGAGCGAGGCGAGCGCGTCAACGACAAGCAGCACGAAGGCCGCAGCCATCAGCGGCGCACGCAGGTCGATGGCGCGCGCAGCCTCTATGCCGAGGCGCCGCCCGGCAAGGCCGGCAAGATCGACCGCCTTGAGTTTGGCGTCCGCCCCAAGCGCATTGACCGCAACCGCCGCCTCGCCCGCGCCGTAGAAACCCGGCGGATGTTCGAGCGTCGCCGGTCCCTGAAAATCGGCCGATATGGCGCGCGCCGTCACAGGCGGCGCAACAAGCGCGCCAAACCCGTCGAGCACGCGCT
>JBKDZW010000084.1:0-5941 GCA_047971685.1 Rhodoblastus sp. | reverse complement strand
TGAACGAATTGACCTCCATCGTCACGCACGCCGGCGGCGGGCGGGATATTGCGGAAGCTGCGCCCGTCGCGCCGGCCGCCCGCCATATAGCTGCGCCCGAATTGCGCCGCGCGCCCGAGCCGCCGCGCGCGCCGGAACCGGTTCGTGCGCCGGAGCCGCCGCGCGCCATTGAGCCGCGCCGCGCGCCGGAGCCGCCGCAAGCGCCTGCGCCTGCCGCAGAGCCGCAGCGTTCGCGCATTCCCGCGCCGCAACCCGCGCGCCCCGCCGCAGATTCCCAGGAGCGCGGCGCGGGCTGGTTGAGCGACTTGCTTGCGCGCGCCTCGCGCGACGAGGAAGCGTATCGTCCGAGCGCTGCTGCGCCTGCAAAGCCGATCGACTCGCTCGATGCGCTGTCACTCGACATTGCGCGCATGCTCGACCATGAGGCGGTCGCCGATCTCTGGGAGCGCTATCGCCGTGGCGAGCGCAATGTGTTCAGCCGCCGGCTGTACACGGCGCAGGGTCAGCAGGCGTTCGACGAAATCCGCCGGCGCTATCGCGGCGAGCGCGAATTCCGCGACACGATCGACCGTTATATCAACGAGTTCGAGCGCCTGTTGTCGGAAGTCGGCCGCGACGATCGCGACGGCGCGATGGCGCGCTCCTATCTCGTGTCGGATACGGGCAAGGTCTACACCATGCTCGCCCACGCCGCGCAGCGCTTCGAGTAGCGCGTGCCGCAAGGTTTGCAAAAAAAGGGCGGCGCTTCCGGCGCCGCCCTTTTGTTTGTCTTTGCTTTGTTTGTCTTCGCAAGGTCGAAAACAGCGCTGCGCGAGGCTGTTATTTTGAAAGGCCGTAGCCGAATTTCTCGATGATCGCGTGCGCCTCCGGTCCTTTCAGAAAGGCGACGAACGCCTTGGAGGCTTCGTCGTCCGCGCCCTTTTTCAATAAGACGGCGTCCTGCAAAATCGGCTTGTACCAGGCTTGCGGCACGGTCCAGCGCGAGCCGTCGGATATGTTGGTCAGTTGGGACAGCGCGACAAAGCCGATTTCGGCATTGCCCGTGTTGACGAACTGAAAGGCCTGCGCAATCGAATTGCCTTGCACGAGCTTGGGCTCGATCGCATCGTAGACGCCGGCCGCCTTCATCGCCTCGACAGCGGCTGCGCCATAGGGCGCGGTTGCGGGATTGGCGATCGACAGTTTCGAGAAGGCGTTCGCCTTCAGCACTGCCTCGCCATTGGCGAGGTCGAGCGTCTTGCTGAAGAGAACGATCTTGCCGATGGCGTAGGTAAAGCGGCTGCCGGCGACCGCCAGGCCCGCATCGACCGCATCTTTGGGGCGCTTGTCGTCGGCGGACAGGAAGACCTGAAACGGCGCGTCCTGGGCGATCTGCGAATAGAATTGCCCGGAAGACCCGAAGCTGAGCAGCGCCTCATGCCCGGTCTTCTGCTTGAACTCCGCAGCGATGACCTTGGCCGGCTCGGTGAAGTTTGCGGCGACCGCTACCCTGGTCTGTGCTGCAAAGGCCGGTGCGCCGCCCAGCACGGCAAATGTAAGGGTCAGCGTGAATTTCACTTTCGGCAGGTTCATTCCGGTCTCCTCGGCCCGTGCAGGGCTTTTCATGCTGTATCCAAAACGATATATGATAGAAAATCAATGTGCGCCTGCGCCGGGCAGCGCGCGTCCTGAAAGCGACAGGGATCAGCGATTATGAAAATCAGCGCACGCAATCAGATCAAGGGCAAGATCATGGAGGTCCACAAGGGCCAGACCACGGGGCATGTCCTGATCGACATCGGCAATGGCGTGATCGTTTTCTCCTCGATCACCAACGAGGCCATCGACGAAATGGGTCTGAAGGTCGGCGACCAGGCGGTCGCCATCATCAAGGCGTCCGACGTGATGATCGGCAAATGATTGCGCGGCTGGGCGGGGCGCTTGCGCCCGGCCTGCTTGCATTTGTCCTGCTTGCGTTCGGCCCGGGCGCTCCGCAACGCGGTTTCGCGCAAGACATTCTGGTTTCGCGCGAAACCGAGATTGCAATCGACCGCAAGGCGATCGCCGATCTGCCGGTTGTGGAGATGAAAGTCGGCTTCGAGACTTCAAAGGGCCGGCGCGAGGCGACCTATACGGGCGCGCTTCTATGGAGCGCGCTCGAAAAGGCCGGCGCATTTGCCGGTATCGACGAGCGCGCGCGCCTGGGCAAGAGCATCACGGTCATCGGCAAGGACGGTTTTCGGGCGAGCCTGGCGGTTGCCGAGATCGACCCGGAATTTGCGAACAAGCAGGTGCTGATCGCCTATCGCAGCGACGGAGCGCCGTTTCCCGATAATGAGTTGCGCCTGATCGTGCCCGGCGACAAGCGCGGGGGACGCAGCGTCAGGAATGTGGCGCGTCTCGAAATTCGCTGAACCTTGCGGGATGCGGACTTGCGGGATGCGGACTTGCGGGATGCGGACTTGCGGATTGTGAACTTGCGGATTGTGAACTTGCGAGATGCAAGGCGGCCTGGATCGGAAACTGACGGCCTGTCCGCTGCGCGCGCCTAAACCTTCGCGGCCGTCCAGGACACGAGTTGCCGCAGCACCTGTGCGAGCGCAACGTCGAGCGCTTGTGCGGCCTTGCCGTCGGCCGTGCGGTCTGCGGGCGCAATGGCGGAGAAGGTTTTGGCGGCGATCGGGCGGCCCGTCATGTCGGAACGGATGCGCACCGACATTTCGATGCGCGCGACATTCTCGCTGACATCTATCTCGAAGCGCCTGACCTCGACATGCAGGGAATAATCGGAGACGCCGCCAGGGCGGACCACCGACTTCATCAGCCGCGCATTCTCGAAGGAGGAGACGATCTTCGATTGCAGGAGCTCGGGCAGCGTGTCGGCCCATTTGGCGTCGGCGAGATAGGCGAGCCTGTCGCCGCCTTCGCGGATGACGATACGCTCGGAATCGAGCGGCCCCTCGGCGATCGGGGTCGCGACGGCGAGCACGCCGCGAATGGCGCCGGCGCGTATTTTTTCGTGGCTCACGGCCGCCAGATCGTAGCTGACAAGCTGGCTCGAACCGCAGCCCGCCAGAACGAGCGCGGGCAGGACGAGCGCGGCAAGCCGGCGCAATATGGAGCGCGCGGGCGCAGGCAAGTGCGCAGCAGGCATGGCAAACATCATCTGCCCTTATATTCCGGCAATTCCGGCTGTCCGCCGAAAATCACCTGGCTGGGGTCGCGTTTGATCGAGCGCACGGCCTTGTTGATCTGGTCGAGCGTCTTGCGGCCATCGACCGCCAGAGCCTCGTATTGACGCAGGCCCGGTCCGACGAAGCGGGCGATGCCGGCCGAAATCTCCTTCAGGCGGGAATCCAGATTGTCCGCCAGTTGCTTGACGGAACTGGCGGCCTCGCCAATTCCAAGCAGCGACTTGCGCACATCGCCCTTGGAATCGCTGAGCAGGCCATTGACGCTGTCCATGGCTGTGTCGAATTTTCGCGCGGAATTGTTGAGGTTTGTGATCAGCGAGCCTACGTCGCCCGAATTGTTGGCCAAAGCATCGGAAAACTTGCGGATATTGGATGCGGTCTTGTTGATGTTCTCGGAATTATTGTCAAGCAATTGGTTGGCGCGGTCGGCAAAGGCGCCGAGCTGCTCGGCCAGCCGCTGCCCCGTCTCCAGCAGGCTCTGAAATTGCGAGGGATCGGCGCGCATGGTGGGGAAGGCCTCGGAAGGCTGTATCTCCAACGGCTTGGCCGAAGCGCTGCCGCCATAAAGCGCCAGCGAGGCGACGCCGGTCAGGCCCGACATTTCAAGCCGCGCGCGCGTGTCGGTCTTGACCGGGGTGGTGCGGTCGACCTCGATATGAGCAAAAACCTCGCTGGGGTCGGCGGGATTGAGGCCAAGGCTGGAGACGTCGCCGACGCGCAGGCCGTTGAAAGTGACCGCGCCGCCGCGCGAGAGGCCTGCGACCGAACCTGTGAAGACCACGTCGTAGCCGCGCCGCGCCGCATTCTTGGAGGGGCCGGCGAACCACCAGACAAAAACGAAGGCCGCAGCGATCACCGCAAGCGTGAAAGCGCCGATCAGAACGTAGTTCGCGCGGGTTTCCATCATTTGCTCCCGGCTGGCAGAGGCGCGGCGCCATGACGCCGGGCGGTGGCCAGCACATTGCCGCGCACGCCGTGGAAATAGGATTTCACCCACGGATGTTCACAGGCAAGCATATCTTCGACCGTTCCTTCCGCGATCACCTTGCCTTCGGCAAGCGCGGCTATCCTGTCGCAGATCGCATAGAGACTGTCGAGGTCGTGCGTGACCATGAAAACGGTCAAGCCCAGAGTGCGTTGCAGCGTGCGGATCAATTCGTCGAATTCGGCGGCGCCGATGGGATCGAGGCCGGAGGTAGGCTCATCCAGAAACACGAGGTCGGGGTCGAGCGCGAGGGCGCGGGCGAGCGCTGCGCGCTTTATCATGCCGCCGGAGAGTTCGGAGGGGAACTTGTTGCAGGCGTCGCGCGGCAGGCCCGCCATTTCGATCTTCAGAAGCGCAAGCTCGTCCATCAGACGCTGCGAAATCTTCAGATGCTCGCGCATCGGCGCCTGCACGTTCTGCTTGACGGTGAGGCCGGAAAACAGCGCGCCCTGCTGAAACATCACGCCATAGCGGCGCTCAAGCGCGCGCCGTCCCGTCTCGCCGATGCGGTCGATATTCTCGCCGAAAACCTCGATCGTGCCGGAACGTTTGGGAGAGAGGCCCAGAATCGTGCGCGTCAGAACCGACTTGCCCTGGCCGGAGCCGCCGACGAAACCCAAGACTTCGCCGCGCCGGACGTCGAGATCGAGGCCGCGCATGATGATCTTGGCGCCGAAACCGACGACGAGATCGCGCACGCGGATGATCGCGTCATGATATTGTGCCACGCTGGTCGGTTCGGCGTTCATGAATCAGTACTCGATTGACGCAAAGAACATGGCGAACAGGCCGTCGACCACAATGACCATGAAGATCGACTTCACGACGGAGGCGGTGACCTGCCGCCCCAGAGATTCGGCCGAGCCCTGGACGGCCAGCCCCTCCATGGAGCCGATCAGCCCGATGACCAGCGCCATGAACGGCGCCTTTATCATGCCCACCAGAAAGGTATTGAGCCCAATGGCGGTTTTGAGGCGGTCCAGAAACAGGTCCGGGCTGAGGCCCGCATAGATCCATGCGACGATGAGGCCGCCGAATATGCCGGCGATATCGGCCAGGAAGGTCAGAAGCGGCATGGAAATGATGAGGGCGAGCAGGCGCGGCGTCACCAGCACGTCCATCGGCGACAGGCCCATCGTCTTGAGAGCGTCTATTTCCTCGCGCATTTTCATCGAACCGAGTTCGGCCGTGATGGCCGAGCCCGAGCGGCCCGCGATCATGATGGCGGTGAGCAGCAGGCCCAGTTCGCGCAGGATGAGAATGCCGATCATGTTGACCGCGAATGTTTCAGCCCCGAAATATCTCAGTTGAAAAATGCCCTGCTGGGCGACGATGCAGCCGACCAGAAAATTGATGAGCAGGATGATCGGCGTCGAGCGCAGGCCGATGCTTTCGATGTGATAGACCAGCGAGGTCATGCGGAAGAGATGAGGGCGGGCGAGCGCGCGCAGGAGCGCGACGATCGTTTCGCCGAGAAAGGCGACGCCCTTGATCAGATCGACCCAGGCTTCGACGACGCTGGCGCCGATGTCGCTCAGCATTTCGTGCAGGGGATGGCGCACAATCCGTTTCGGCGGATCGAAGTCGCGCCAATGAGCTGCCTCCATCAAGGTCTCTTGGGCGCGCTGGCTGTTTTCGATGCGGCTTTCCACGCCCGCTTCCTGCAAGATCGCGCGTGCGCGATCGATCAGCCAGGCGCCGCCGGTGTCCATGCGCTCGACATGGGCAAGGTCGATGACGGCCGTGCGCGCGCCCGCTGCCGCGCCGATCAGCCCGTCCGAGG
>JBKDZW010000083.1:0-29886 GCA_047971685.1 Rhodoblastus sp. | reverse complement strand
TCCTCGGCCATGCGCTTGGTCAGCACGGTGACCAGCGTGCGGTAGCCGCGCTCGGTGACCTCCTTGACCTCGTCGAGCAGGTCCGCGACCTGATGCTTGGCGGGGCGGATCTCGACCGGCGGGTCGATCAGCCCGGTCGGGCGGATGACCTGCTCGGTGAAGACGCCGCCGGTCTGGTCCATCTCCCAGCCGCCGGGCGTGGCCGAGACATGCACCGACTGGGGCCGCATCGCGTCCCATTCCTCGAAGCGCAGCGGCCGGTTGTCCATGCAGGAAGGCAGGCGGAAGCCGTATTCGGCCAGCGTCGCCTTGCGGCGGAAGTCGCCCCGGTACATGCCGCCGATCTGCGGCACGGTGACATGGCTCTCGTCGGTGAAGACCAGCGCGTTGTCGGGCAGATATTCAAAGAGCGTCGGCGGCGGCTCGCCGGGTTTTCGTCCCGTGAGATAGCGTGAATAATTCTCGATGCCGGCGCACGAGCCGGTGGCCTCCAGCATTTCGAGATCGAACAAGGTGCGCTGTTCGAGCCTTTGCGCCTCCAGCAGGCGGCCTGCGCGATAAAGCTCATCGAGGCGCTGTTTCAATTCGCGCTTGATGCCGTCGATGGCCTGAATGAGCGTGGGGCGCGGCGTCACGTAATGGGAGTTTGCGTAGAGTTTTATCGATTCGAGATCGGCCGATTTTTTGCCGGTCAGCGGATCGAATTCGGCTATCGCCTCCACCTCGTCGCCAAAGAAGCCGACGCGCCAGGCGCGGTCTTCGTAGTGGGCGGGAAAGATTTCGATGGTGTCGCCTCTGACGCGAAAGGCGCCGCGTGAAAAATCGCCCATGGTGCGCTTGTATTGCAGGGCGACGAGATCGGCGATGAGCTGGCGCTGGTCGAGCTTTTCGCCCAGCTTCACCGAAAAGGTCATGGCCGTATAGGTTTCGACCGAGCCGATGCCGTAGATGCAGGAGACGGACGCCACGATGATGACGTCGTCGCGTTCGAGCAGCGCGCGCGTGGCGGAATGGCGCATGCGGTCGATCTGCTCGTTGATCGAGGATTCCTTCTCGATATAGGTGTCGGTGCGCGGAACGTAGGCTTCGGGCTGGTAATAATCGTAATAGGAAACGAAATATTCCACGGCGTTGTCGGGAAAAAAACTCTTGAACTCGCCGTAGAGCTGGGCGGCCAGCGTCTTGTTGGGCGCGAGAATGAGCGCGGGGCGTTGCGTCTTCTCGATAACCTGCGCCATGGTGAACGTCTTGCCCGAGCCGGTGACGCCGAGCAGCACCTGATCGCGCTCGTGCTGGGCGACGCCTTCCACGAGTTCGCCGATCGCCTGCGGCTGATCGCCCCTGGGCGCGTAATCGGACACGATCTTGAAGCGTACGCCGCCTTCGGATTTTTCAGGGCGGGCGGGGCGGTGCGGCGTCCACGGCGCCTTTTCGCGCAGGTTGGGGTCGCCGCCTTCGAGCAATTGCTTGAGGGATTCGACCGTTGCGCTGGCGCCGGTAAAGCCCATGGGGCCTTCGACGGCGAAGCCCGCCTGCGGGGCTTCGCCAAAACCCGCCGGTTTTCCCGCGCCGGAACTGCCTGCGTCCGCCCTGGCCTTCTCCGGCTTCAGCGCGGGATTGAGCAGCGCCGACAAATGCTCGTCGAGCGGCGTAACCTCGGGTCGCGCGGCTTTCGCACGGGCGGGCTTGGGCGGCTTGCGGGGCGGCATTGGCGCAATATGGGCCGGTCGGGCGCGGTTTGAAAGTCCGCCACGCGGATTTTGCGCGGCGGGCCCGGATCACGCACGGGCTGTGGCGTTGGCGGCGCGATAGTGGATTGGCCCGGTACGAAACCAGCGCCGGGATCGAGATTTGAAAGGGATTGATGGTTTGAAGGCGGGCAGCGCGCAGATTGCGCCGGAAGATCGCCGGCCAGAAGAAGGCAGCCCGTCAGAAAAGAAAACGCCCGGCCCCCGAAGTTCCGTTCTTCGGGACGGCCCACGCGGCCAAGAATGCGTGGACCAGGACCGGGCGGTTCTGTAGGACGCTCAGACGCAAAACTTTGATGTCGTGCGACAGGCGTCCAATTCCGCGCCTCTGCATCAAGGCTTTGTCAAAGATCCGAAAATAGGCGAATTTGCGTCGACGTGCTCGATTGCAGCCATGACCGGGTGCTTGGGCGCGCCGCGCATCGTATAGGCGACCAGACCGAGGCAGAAGGCCAGAGCGGCCATCAAGGCCAGCGATACGTTGAATTGACGGCGCGCTACATCCGCATCCCACCGACGAGTGAAACCGGCATCCGTCGCCTTGCCGAAATGATCCACGACCGACATGTAAGCCATCCCTACAGTTTTCGTTATCCGAAACCACCCAGCAGTTCCGAAAATCACCCTACCGACCCGGCCTTATTCCCGATGTGCGATTTGGCTCATTCCGAAACCAACTATCCTTTTTCGAAACCATTCGTTCCTGTGGTAAATTAACCACAAGCAAGCGAATTCACTGCCACTTGTAGATTTTGGCCTGAACTGACGCGAAGTCAACAGAAGGCAGGCCGTTTCACACTGATGTGAACGTCTGTGAGAGCCAAAGGTTTCAGCCGGAGCGGAAAAAATTTGCGCCAACGCCGTGAAGTTCTATGGTGCGCGGCCTGCTGACAGGCGTTTACCTCAACTGGAGATATCGACCCATGGCGTTTCTCGCCGATGCCCTTTCTCGCGTGAAGCCTTCCGCCACCATTGCGGTGACGCAGAAAGCCCGGGACCTGAAAGCGCAAGGGCGCGACATCATCAGCCTGTCGGTCGGCGAACCGGATTTCGACACGCCCGACAATATCAAGGCGGCCGCCATCGATGCGATCCGCAGGGGCGAGACGAAATATCCGCCGGTTGCGGGCATCGTGCCCCTGCGCGAGGCTATTTCGGCCAAGTTCAAGCGCGAGAACAATCTCGACTACAAGCCTTCCCAGGTCATCGTCGGCACCGGCGGCAAGCACATCCTGTTCAACGCTTTCATGGCGACGCTCAACCCCGGCGACGAGGTGATCGTCACCGCGCCTTATTGGGTGAGCTATCCGGAGATGGTCGCGCTATGCGGCGGTACGGCGGTCGTCGTGCATACGCATATGGAGCACGGTTTCAAGTTGCAGCCGGAAGATCTGGAGCGCGCCATCACGCCGAAGACCAAATGGATCGTGCTGAACTCGCCGTCCAACCCGTCCGGCGCCGCCTATACGCGCGAGGAATTGAAAAAGGTCACGGACGTTCTCGTGCGCCATCCCCATGTCTGGGTTCTGCCCGACGACATGTACGAGCACCTGACCTATGGCGATTTCAAATTCGTCACGCCGGCCGAGATCGAGCCGGCGCTGTACGAGCGCACGCTCACCATGAACGGCGTGTCGAAAGCCTATGCGATGACCGGGTGGCGCATCGGCTACGCCGCCGGCCCCGAACAGCTCATCAAGGCCATGGACATGATCCAGGGCCAGCAGACCTCGGGCGCCTGCACCATCGCGCAATGGGCTTCGGTCGAGGCGCTCAACGGTCCGCAGGATTTCATCGCGGCGTCGCGCAAGGCGTTCCAGGCGCGGCGCGACCTCGTGGTGTCCATGCTCGGCCAGGCCAAACATCTGAAATGCCCGAGCCCGGAAGGGGCCTTTTATGTCTTCCCCTCCTGCGCCGACGCCATCGGGCGCAAGACGCCCGGCGGCAAGACCATCGCGAGCGATCAGGATTTCGTCACCGCGCTTCTTGAAGCCGAGGGCGTGGCGACCGTGCAGGGCTCGGCGTTCGGCACAGCGCCGAATTTTCGCGTGTCCTATGCGACCTCGGACAAGGTGCTGGAGGAAGCCTGTACGCGCATCCAGCGGTTGTGCGCGGGCCTCGTCTGAGATCAGACAATCATCGGTTCCGGTTCAAAGCGCCGCCCCGTGTTTAGGGGCGGCGTTCTTATTTGCGCACATGATAATTTCATATGATTTTCAAGTAAAATACGCTGAATTGCTTTATTCCTGCCGTGCATGGCATACATTGTGCCGATGATCGGCCTTGGCGCGCTATTTCAATACATGTGATTTCTGGCCGGTCCGTTGTGCGAAGAACGCGCTGTTTCTAGCAGGAGTGCAAAATGAAGGTCAGAACCAGATCTGTTTTCGTTGCGGGTTTTTTTGCGGGCGCGCTTTTCGCCATGCCGGCTTCGGCCCAGCAACAGACCCGGGTCGGCTCGCTGGAATGCGATGTTTCGGCCGGCGCCGGCATCATCATCACGTCCAGCAAGGCGCTGGATTGCTGGTTCTTCCGCGATGACGGCAGAGCGGAGCGCTATGTCGGCACGATATCGCGCTTCGGCGTCGCGCTTGGCGCGACGGGGCCGGGTCATCTGGACTGGGCGGTCGTGGCGCCGACTTCGGGCGTCGCGCCCGGCGCGCTGGGCGGCGAATACGGCGGCGTCGGCGCTTCGGCGACGGCCGGCGTCGGTCTCGGCGCCAATGTCCTGATCGGCGGCAACGGCCGCGCGATCAACCTTCAGCCCTTCTCGGTGCAGGCGCAGGTCGGCGTCGATGTCGCCGCCGGCGTCACCGCCATGAATCTCGAATATGTGCCGCCGCCGCCCGTCCCGCCCAAGCCGCGCGCGCGCCGGCACAAACGCTGACGCTGCTTGAGGGGCGTCAATCGGCGCCTTGCCATTGCCGCGTGTCAATGAAACGATCCTGAAAGCATTCCTGTCCGGCGGCGGGCGTTGCAGCGTCCGTCGTATCGGGCAGGTTTGCGCTGCGTGAAGACAGGTTTGCGCTGCGTGGGGGCAGGCCAGGCTTGGACGAGGGGAGCAAGGGCATGAGCGAGACGCCGGCGATTAACGGCAAAAGAGCGATGGGTTCACGGCTGATTGCGCTGGTCGGGCCTTTCCAGAGCGGCAAGACGACGTTGCTCGAAAGCATTTTGTCGCGCACCGGCGCCATATCGCGTCAGGGCAATGTGAAGGACGGATCCTCGGTCGGCGATTCCAGCGCCGAGGCGCGCGCGCACGCCATGAGCGTGGAAGCCAATGTCGCCACCGCCGATTATCTCGGCGACCGCTACACTTTCGTCGACTGCCCCGGCTCCATCGAATTTTCCAACGAGCAGCGCGACGTATTGCCGCTGTGCGACGCCGCCATCGTGGTCTGCGAGGCCGATCCGCGCAAGATTCCCGCGCTCCAGCTCATCCTGCGCGAACTCGAGGAAATCGGCGTTCCGCGCCTTTTGTTCCTCAACAAGATCGACGCCGCCACGCAGCGCGTTCACGAGACGCTCGGCCTGTTGCAGCCGGCCTCGCGCGCGCCGCTGCTGCTGCGCCAGATTCCGATCTGGCAGAAGGGCATCGCCACCGGCTTCATCGACCTGGCGCTGGAACGGGCCTTCGTCTACCGCGAACATGCGCCTTCCACCGTGATCGACGTGCCCGCCGGCGACCTGCCGCGCGAAAAGGAAGCGCGCTACACGATGCTGGAAAAGCTCGCCGATTACGACGACGCGCTTATGGAAGAACTGATTTCCGACATAGAGCCGCCGCGCGACCAGGTGTTCGACGATCTCGCACGCGAATTGCGCGATGGCCATGTCGTACCCATGCTGATCGGCTCGGCCGAACGCGGCAATGGCGTGACGCGCCTGTTGAAAGCGCTGCGCCACGAAGCGCCGAGGCTTGCCGAGACCCGCGCCCGTCTCGGCGTCGCCGAGACGGGGCCGGCGCTCGGCCAGTCGCTGCGCACCATCCATACCGCCCATGGCGGCAAGCTCTCGGTCGTGCGCGTTCTGCGTGGCGCATTCGCCGATGGCGCCACTATCGTCGGCGCCAATGGCGGGGAGGACCGCATCGCCTCGCTGGCGCGCATGGTCGGCTCGGGCGTGACCAAAGTCGCCAGGGCCGAGGAGGGCGATACGCTCGCTTTCGGCCGGCTCGACCATATCGCTTCCGGCGAGACCGTCGGCGATTCCAGGGACGGCGCTCCGCAGCAGATTTCCGGCGCGCCGGCTGCGCCCCAGCCCGTCCATACGCTGTCGCTGACCATCAAGGACCGCAAGGACGAGGTGAAGCTGGCCGCCGCCATGGCGAAGCTCACGGAAGAAGACGCTTCCCTCGTCTTCACGCAGGATCAGGAAACCGGCGAGATGAAATTGTCGGGGCAGGGCGAGATGCATCTGCGCGTCGCGCTGGAGCGGCTGGCGGCGCGGTTCGGCGTGACCGTCGAAGCGCGCAAGGGGGCGGTCGCCTATCGCGAGACCATCCGCCACACAGCGCATGTGCGCGGGCGGCACAAGAAGCAGTCGGGCGGACATGGCCAGTTCGGCGATGTCGTGCTCGACGTGCGTCCGCAAGCGCGCGGCGAAGGTTTCGCTTTCGAGGAAAAAGTGCATGGCGGCTCGGTGCCGCGACAATATTTCTCGTCTGTCGAGGCCGGCTGTCTCGACGCCTGCGCGCAGGGGCCGCTTGGCTTTCCTGTCGTCGATGTCGCGGCCACTCTGGTCGACGGCTCCTATCATACGGTCGATTCCTCGGACATGGCGTTTCGCACGGCGGGCCGGGTCGGCATGAGCGAGGCGCTCGAAAAGAGCCAGCCGGTGCTGCTTGAGCCGATTCTTGCCGTTTCCATTTCCGTGCCGAGCGACGCCATGTCGCGGGCGACGGCCATCGTGTCGGGCCGGCGCGGTCAAATTCTCGGTTTCGACGGCAAGCCCGGCTGGGAGGGGTGGGACGTGCTGGAGGCGCAGATTCCCGAAGCCGAGATGGGCGGACTGATCGTCGATCTGCGCTCGGCGACCTCGGGCGTCGGCTCCTATGCCGCCAAATTCGACCATCTGGCCGAGGTCGTCGGCAAGCACGCCGACGCTATCGTGACCGCCCGCGCTTCGGAAAACGCCAGCGAACATTGAAGGTAGCGTAAAATCCACGCATGGCCGGGGCGCTGGCCAGGGCGCTGGCCGGGGCGCGTCGAACGGGCGGGCGGCCATGCCTGGACTTTCCCGCCGGGCTGCGCGCGGGGGTTCACACAAGGATTATTCTCGGCTAATCAGGGCGCGCTCCGCCGGGCGCGCCCGGCAAAAAATTGTCAAAGGGCGCTTTCCGGCGCGAAGGCCGGCGATGCGGCCTTTTTTTGTGGGCGTTGCTGCGGGGCGCGCCTGCGATTTTTACGGGCCGCTGCGAAGCGCCTGCGACTTTATGGGCGCCGCTGCGAGGCGCGCGACGGGACGCCATGCCGAAGAGATCAGACATTTCGACCATCATGATTATCGGCGCGGGGCCGATCGTCATCGGTCAGGCTTGCGAATTCGACTATTCGGGCACGCAGGCCTGCAAGACGCTGCGCGCCGAAGGCTACCGGATCGTCTTGGTCAATTCCAATCCGGCCACGATCATGACCGATCCCGACATGGCCGACCGCACCTATGTCGAGCCGATTACGCCGGAAGTGGTCGCCAAGATCATCGAGAAGGAGCGCCATGCCCATCCCGGCGGCTTTGCGCTGCTGCCGACCATGGGAGGCCAGACCGCGCTCAATTGCGCGCTTTCGCTCAAGAGGATGGGAACGCTCGACAAATTCGACGTCGAAATGATCGGCGCCACGGCCGAGGCCATCGACAAGGCCGAGGACCGCGAGCTTTTTCGCGAGGCCATGACCAGGATCGGTCTGGACACGCCGCGCTCCCATCACATCAAGACGCTGGCGCAGGCGCTGGAGGCGCTGGACGACATCGGCCTGCCGGCGATCATCCGGCCCTCGTTCACGCTTGGCGGCACGGGCGGCGGCATCGCCTACAACAAGGCGGAGTTCATCGACATCGTCGAACGCGGCATCGACGCCTCGCCCACCAACGAGGTGCTGATCGAGGAGAGCGTGCTCGGCTGGAAGGAATATGAAATGGAGGTTGTCCGCGACAAGGCGGACAATTGCATCATCGTCTGCTCCATCGAGAACATCGATCCGATGGGCGTGCATACCGGCGATTCGATCACGGTCGCGCCGGCGCTGACGCTGACGGATAAAGAATATCAGATCATGCGCGACGCCTCGCTCGCCGTGCTGCGCGAAATCGGCGTGGAGACCGGCGGCTCCAACGTGCAGTTTGCGATCGATCCCGCATCGGGCCGCATGATCGTGATCGAGATGAACCCGCGCGTGTCGCGTTCGTCGGCGCTCGCCTCCAAGGCGACCGGGTTTCCTATCGCCAAGGTCGCCGCCAAACTCGCCATCGGCTATACGCTCGACGAGATCGCCAACGACATTACGGGCGGCGCGACGCCGGCGTCCTTCGAGCCGACGATCGATTACGTCGTCACCAAGATACCGCGCTTTGCTTTTGAGAAATTTCCCGGCGCCGAACCCGTTCTCACGACCGCGATGAAGTCGGTGGGCGAGGCCATGGCGATTGGCCGCACGTTCGCCGAATCCCTGCAAAAGGCGCTGCGTTCGCTGGAGACGGGCCTGTCCGGTCTCGACGAACACGAAATCGAGGGCCTTGGCGTCGGCGACGACAAGAACGTGCTTCGCGCGGCTCTCGGGACGCCGACGCCGGACCGCATTCTTGTCGTTGCGCAAGCGCTGCGCATGGGCATGAGCGAGGCCGAAGCGCATGCGGCCTGCAAGATCGACCCCTGGTTCATTGCGCGCATCGGCGAGATCGTCGCGCTCGAAACCAGGGTGCGCGCGCATGGCCTGCCTGCCGACGCCGACAATCTGCGGATGCTGAAGGCGGCCGGCTTTTCCGATCTGCGGCTCGCCACGCTTGCCGGAAAGACGGAAAAAGAGGTGACCAATGCGCGCCATGCTCTTGGCGTGCGCCCGGCCTTCAAGCGCATCGACACGTGCGCCGCCGAATTCGCCTCGCCCACGGCTTATATGTATTCGACCTACGAGCGGCCCTTTGCGGGCGCGCTCGCCTGCGAGGCCGACCCTTCTGCGCGTGAAAAGATCGTCATTCTTGGCGGCGGGCCCAATCGCATCGGACAGGGCATCGAGTTCGACTATTGCTGCTGCCACGCCTGTTTCGCGTTGAGCGAGGCGGGCTACGAAACCATCATGATCAATTGCAATCCCGAGACGGTGTCTACGGATTACGACACGTCCGACCGGCTCTATTTCGAGCCGCTGACCGGGGAGGACGTGCTCGAGATTCTGGCGAAGGAAAAGTCGAAGGGAACGCTCAAGGGCGTGATCGTGCAGTTTGGCGGGCAGACGCCGCTGAAACTTGCCGGCGCCTTGCAGCAGGCCGGCATTCCGATCCTCGGCACGTCGGTCGATTCCATCGATCTTGCTGAAGACCGCGACCGTTTCAAGCGCCTTCTCGACAAGCTCGGGCTGAAGCAGCCCAATAACGGCATCGCCTATTCGGTGGAGCAATCGCGGCTGGTGGCCGCCGAACTCGGCCTGCCGCTTGTCGTGCGCCCGTCCTATGTCCTGGGCGGACGGGCGATGGCGATCATTCACGACGAGAGCGCGCTCAACGATTATCTGCTCGGCGTGCTGCCGAGCCTCGTGCCTTCGGATATCAAGGCGCGCTATCCCAACGACAAGACCGGCCAGATCAATACGGTGCTCGGCAAGAACCCGCTTCTGTTCGACCGTTATCTTGCCGACGCCATCGAAGTGGATGTCGATTGCCTGAGCGACGGCAAGGACGCGCATGTCGCAGGCATCATGGAGCATATCGAGGAAGCCGGAATTCATTCCGGCGATTCCGCCTGTTCGCTGCCGCCGCGCTCGCTGTCGCAGGCAACGCTCCACGAACTCGAGGCGCAGACAAAAAAGCTTGCGCTCGCGCTCGACGTCGGCGGCCTGATGAATGTGCAATATGCGCTCAAGGACGGCGAGACCTACGTGCTCGAAGTCAATCCGCGCGCCTCGCGCACCGTGCCCTTCGTGGCCAAGGTGATCGGCGAGCCCATCGCCAAGATCGCCTCGCGCATCATGGCGGGCGAGCCTTTGTCGAATTTCAGGCTCAAGCCCATGCCGAGCGGGCATGTCGGCGTGAAGGAGGCGGTGTTCCCCTTCGCGCGCTTCCCTGGCGTCGATACGGTGCTCGGCCCGGAAATGCGCTCGACCGGCGAAGTCATCGGCCTCGACCGGTCGTTCGAGGTGGCCTTCGCCAAATCGCAGCTCGGCGGCGGCACCAATGTGCCGACCAGGGGCGCGGTGTTCGTGTCGGTGCGCGACGAGGACAAGGCGCGCATGCTGGAGGCGATCCGCATGCTGTCGGCTCTCGGCTTCAAGGTGCGCGCGACCGGGGGCACGGCGCGTTATCTGACCGAGAACGGGGTGGCCGCCGAGCGCATCAACAAGGTGTCGGAGGGGCGCCCCCATGTGGTGGACGCCATCAAGAACGGCTCGATCCAGCTTGTGTTCAACACAACCGCCGGCGCGCAGGCCCTCTCGGATTCGCGTTCTCTGCGGCGCGCGGCCCTCTTGCACAAGGCGCCTTACTACACCACTCTTGCTGGTGCGCTTGCCGCCGCCGAAGGCATAAAAGCCTATATCAGCGGCGATCTGGAAGTGCGCGCGCTACAGGATTATTTCGCCACCGCCGCCGCTTGACGCTCAAAGCGGCGCTCACTCCCACAAAGGTTTCAGGATACAGAGACCGGATTTCGGACGGAAGCGAACGGAATGGAAAAACTGCCGATCACGGCGGCGGGCTACGCCGCTCTCGAGGAAGAATTGCGCCGGCGCCAGCAGCAGGACCGCCCCCGCATCATTCAGATGATCGCAGAAGCGCGCGCGCATGGCGATCTCTCGGAGAATGCCGAATATCATTCGGCCAAGGAGCAGCAATCGCTGAACGAGGGCCGTGTTGCGGAACTCGAGGACAAGATTGCGCGCGCCGATGTCATCGACGTGTCCAAGCTCAGCGGCAAGATCGTCAAGTTCGGCGCGACCGTGACCCTGGTCGACGAGGACACGGACGAGGAAAAGAAATACCAGATCGTCGGCGAGACCGAGGCCGATGTGAAAAGCGGGCGCGTGTCCATCACCTCGCCGATCGCGCGCGCGCTGATCGGCAAGACCGTTGGCGACACCGTGGAGGTGAACACGCCCGGCGGCGGCAAGAGCTACGAGATTCTGGACGTGGAGTTCCGTTAGAGCGTTTCCGCTTTTCATTGAATCGTTGCAGCGCTCTAACTATTTGATTTTCCGCAATTCCGGACGCAAAACCGGTATCCGCTTTTGCTGGAATTGCTCTAAGGGCTTTCCCTCGCCGGCGGGCGCGCCTCAAGCCTCGCCGCGCGTCTCCAGCATCAGCGCGTCTATGGCCTCGCGGGCGCTCTTGCCGGCCCAGACCACGAACTGAAACGCCTGATAATAGCGCTCGCAGGCGATAATCGCGTTCGACATCAGGCTTTCGCATTGCGCGGTCGTGGGCTGGGCGCCGCCGGTCAGCAGCAGCGCGTGGCGGAACATGACCACGCCTTCGCTGGTCCACAGGTCGAAATGCCCGAGCCACAATTGCTCGTTGGCGATGGCGATCAGTTCGAGCGTATCGACGCGGCGGCGCAGCGGCGCCTTGAGATCGAAGGCACAACCGATATGCAGGGTTTCGAGATCGGGCAGCCAGGAATAGGCGACCTGATAATCGGTCCAGGCGCCGGCGACCGTCACCGAAACTTCATCCTGATCGTCACGCTCGAAGGCCCAGGTATTGGCGGCGGCAAGCCGTTCGACCACGTCGAGGGGATGTTCGCGGCGGGTCGAGCGGATTTGGGAAGTCTGCATGTCTGGGTCCGAATGGCGATGTGAACGCGGCCTGACGCTCGATCCGCCGGCGCGACGGGCGCAGGCAGATACTCTCTTTCGCCCCCGCTGCGGGGCGCGAATCGGAAATACATGTGCGAATCACTTCGCACGACGACTATAGCCAGATAGGAGTCGCTGCATGCAAGCGATGCCCGGATAACCTCGTGGATTCGGGGACTTGGGTCCAGAGTCGGCGGCGCGGTGTCCACAGAATCGACGCATGCGGCGCCGATTGGCGTGGTTCCCGCATCGAAACCGCAGGCGCGATTGTGGCCCGCCTCCTGCTTTTGGCCCTCAGCTTTTGGCGGCGAGCCTTGTTTCGAGATCGGCGATCCTCTTTTCCAGTTTCTCGGTTTCCTCGCGCGCGAGCGCGGCCATGTCGCGCGCGGCCTCGAATTCCTCGCGTCCCACCACGTCCATTTTCGAGAGCATGCGCTCCATCTGTGTGCGCACGAGGGTTTCGACCTCGCGGCGCAGGCCGCCGGCAAGGCCGGCGGCGTCGTTGAACATGCGGGCGAGGTCGTCGGTCAGACGGGAACGGCTGTCTTGCATGGTGAAATCTCGTTGCTTCAGGCGCTTGTCCGGGCCGCAAGAGCATCTGGCTTTTGCATCTGGCTTTTGCGGGACAGGCTCTGGCGGCTTCATATCACGAAATCCGGGTTTTCCGCGAAATTCAGGCGTCCGGCCAATTCGGGCGGGCCGGCGCCGCCTTGACGCGAGGCCCGGGGGCGGGCGAGACCAGCCCGACATTTCTGGACAAGGCCGATTCGATGCCGTTTCTGGCGATCCCCTTTCCCGCAATCGATCCGGTTTTCTTCTCGATCGGTCCGCTGCCCGTCCGCTGGTATGGCCTGGCTTATGTTTTCGGCCTGCTGCTGGGCTGGCTTTATGCACGCCGTCTGGTGCAGGCGGATGCGCTGTGGGGTGGGGTTTCCCGGCCGACGGCGGCCAGTCTCGACGATCTTCTGGTCTATTCCGCCCTTGGCGCCGTCATCGGCGGGCGGGCGTTCAACGTGCTGTTCTACGGGCTTGATTATTACATCGCCCATCCCGCCGAAATTCTGGCGATCTGGCACGGCGGGATGGCCTTTCACGGCGGGCTTGCCGGCGTCGTCATCGGCGCGTGGCTGTTTGCCCGCAAATACAAGATATCGGCCTTCACCGTCGCCGATATATGCGGGGCGGTTGCGCCGATCGGCATTTTCTTCGGACGGCTCGCCAATTTCATCAAGCCGGAAATGTGGGGCCGGCCGAGCGATGTTCCCTGGGCCATGGTTTTTCCAGGCGCGGGGCCTTTGCCGCGCCATCCAAGCCAGCTTTACGAGGCGGGGCTGGAGGGCGTTCTGCTGCTCGCGGCGACCGCGTTTTGCGTGCGCGCGGGCGCTTTCAGGCGGCCGGGGCTGACAGCCGGCGTTTTCGGCGTGGGCTACGGGCTTGCGCGCATAATCTCCGAGTTTTTCCGCGAGCCCGACCCCGATCTCGAACAGCTCGCGCACGGCCTGACCATGGGCATGGTCCTGTCGGCGCCGATGATCGTGATAGGCTTGTGGCTGATTTTGCGCAGCCGGGGGCAGGAGGCCAGATCATGAGCGACGATGCCGAGACGGCCGCAACGGCGAACCCGGATTCAGGGCTGAATGCAAGCTATCTGGCGCGGGAAATCGCCGCCATGATCGTGCAGGACGGGCCGATGTCGGTCGAGCGCTACATGGGCCTGTGTCTGGCCCATCCCGTGCACGGCTATTACATGACGCGCGATCCGCTTGGCGCGGACGGCGATTTCGTGACCTCGCCCGAGATCAGCCAGATGTTCGGAGAATTGCTGGGCCTGTGGGCTGCCGAGACATGGCGGCTTCTGGGCGCGCAGCAGCCCGCTCACCTTGCCGAACTCGGGCCGGGACGCGGCACGCTGATGGCGGATGCGCTGAGGGCGGCGCGCGCCGCGCCGGATTTCTACCGCGACCTTGGCGTGACCATGGTGGAAACGAGTCCGCCCTTGCAGGCGCGCCAGCAGCGCATGCTCGCCGGCGCCGAACGCCCCATCGAATGGGTCGACGCCATCGAACGGATCGCGCCTGGGGCTGCGATCATTCTGGCCAACGAATTTTTTGATGCGCTGCCAGTGCGTCATTACATCAAGACCGCAGAGGGCTGGCGCGAACGGCAGGTGGGGCTTGTCGCCGACAAGCTCGCGTTTGGCGCGGCGGAGGCGGTCGAGCCCTATCTCAACGTCGAGGCGGCCGACGGCGCAATTCTCGAGGTAGGCGCTGTCGGGCAACGCATCATGACGGCGCTTGCCGCGCGCATCGTCCAGCAGGGCGGCGCGCTGCTCGTGGTCGATTACGGGCATGCGCGGACTGCGTTCGGCGAGACCTTGCAAGCCATGCGCGATCACACTTTCGTCGACCCCCTGGAATGTCCGGGCGAGGCCGATCTGACGACGCATATCGATTTCGCCGGTCTTGCACGCGCGGCACGGGCGGCCGGCGCGCGCGCGCACGGGCCGGTGACGCAAGGCGCGTTTCTGCGCCAGATCGGCATCGTCCAGCGGGCGCAGGCGCTCAGCGCAAAAGCCAATCGCGAACAGGCGGCGGAAATCGAGCGCGCTCTTGCGCGGCTCACCGCCGAAGATGCGAAAACCGACATGGGGCGATTGTTCAAGGTCATGGCGATAACGCGCGCCTCGGTCGAGGCGCTGCCGGGTTTTATCGAAGGGATTCCGGCGTGAGCGATCCGGTTGCGCATGTGCCTGTCATCCATTCGCCGGCCCTGCGGGCCGCGGGCGTGCGGCACGCTTTCTTCACGCGCAAGGGCGGGGTGAGTACGGGCGTCTATGCAAGCCTCAACGGCGGCGTCGGCTCCAACGATTGCGGCCGGCATGTCGCGGAAAACAAGGCGCGCATGGCGGCGACGCTTGGCGTTGCGGCGGAAAAATTTCTCGTGCCCTACCAGATCCATTCGCCCGATTGCCTGATTGTCGATGCGCCCTGGAGCGAGCGGCCGCGCTGCGACGGGCTTGCGACCGCAACGCCGGGCCTGGCGCTTGGCGTGACCGGCGCCGATTGCGGCATGATCCTGTTCGCCGATCCCGGAGCGGGCGTCGTCGGCGCCTGCCATTCCGGCTGGAAGGGCGCGCTGACCGGCGTTGTCGGCGCGACGGTCGCCGCGATGGAAAAACTCGGCGCGCAGCGCAAGGCGGTCATCGCCGCGCTCGGGCCGACCATCGGGCCGGCAAGCTACGAGGTCGGGCCGGAATTCTTCGGGACATTCGTGGCCGATACGCCCGATTTCGCGCGCTTCTTTGCGCCCTCGCTCAGGGACGGACATAAAATGTTCGACCTGCCCCGCTTCATCGGGTTTCGCGTGGAGGAGGCCGGCGCCGGCATGTTTGAAAACCTTGGCGCCGACACTTACGCGGACGAGAGCCGCTTCTTCAGCTACCGCCGCACGACCCATCGCAAGGAGCCCGATTACGGGCGGCTGGTGTCGGCGATTGCGCTGTAGGGCGCCGGGCTTGCGGGGGCCCCGTTGCATCCGGCCCGCATCGGCTTAAATCTGGCCCATGTCGAGAAATCCCGCCGATGCGCCGCCCGAGGAAGCAGCGCCTTTCGATGAAGGCGACGCGCAGAGCCTGCCGGCGCCCGAATTCGACCTGACCGGCGAGGCGGCCCCTGAAACGCGCGTGCGCGGGGCGCAAGTCATTCGATCCTACTGGAAGCATGCGCCGGTCGGGCCCGGCGTCTATCGCATGATCGCCGCCGACGGCGAGGTTCTGTACGTCGGCAAGGCCAAGAGCGTGAAAAAGCGCATCGCCTCCTATATGCGCGGCGAGGGCCACGCCAATCGCATTGCGCGCATGGTCGCGCTTACCGCCTCGATGATTTTCGTCTCGACGGAGACCGAACCGGAAGCGTTGCTGCTCGAAACCAATCTCATCAAGCAGTTGAAGCCGCGCTTCAACGTGCTGATGCGCGACGACAAGTCGTTTCCCTATATTCTGCTGACGCGCGATCACGCGGCGCCGCAGATCGCCAAGCATCGCGGCGCGCGCAATCGCAAAGGCGATTATTTCGGGCCTTTCGCCAGCGCACAGGCGGTCGACCGCACGCTGAACGCGCTGCAACGCGCCTTTCTGCTGCGCTCCTGTGCGAATTCCTATTACGAGAACCGCACGCGCCCCTGTCTGCTCTATCAGATCAAGCGCTGCGCAGCGCCCTGCACGGGTGAAATCTCGCATACCGATTATGCGGCGCTGGTGGGCGAGGCGTATGATTTTCTGTCCGGCAAGAGCCGCGCCGTGCGCGACCTGCTCGCCAGGGAAATGATGCAGGCCTCCGAAGCGCTCGATTTCGAGCGCGCAGCCCGCGTGCGCGACCGCATTGCCGCGCTTTCGGCGATTCAAGGGTCGCAGGGCGTCAATCCGCGCAGCGTCGAGGAGGCCGATGTCTTCGCCGTCGCCGAGGAAGCCGGCCAGTTCTGCGTGGAAATCTTCTTCTTCCGCACGGGCCAGAACTGGGGCAATCGCGCCTATTTTCCGCGCGCCGACAGGTCGTTGTCCAAGGCCGAGGTTCTGGGCGCCTTCATCGCGCAATTCTACGATGCGCGCCCCGCGCCCGCGCTCGTCCTCGCCAACGAGACTATCGGGGAACGCGAGGTGCTGGCCGCCGCGCTTTCCTCGCGCGCGTCCCGCAAGGTCGAGGTCGCCGCCCCGCAACGCGGGGAGAAGCGCGAACTGGTCGATCAGGCCGCCGCCAATGCGCGCCAGACCCTGTCGCGCAAGCTGGCGGAAGCCGCCAGCCAGCAGAAGCTCCTGAGCGCGCTCGGCCAGGCTTTTGGCGTCGAGCGGCCGATCCGCCGGGTCGAGGTCTACGACAATTCCCATATCGCGGGCACGAACGCCATCGGGGCCATGGTGGCGGCGGGCGTCAACGGCTTCATGAAACCGCATTATCGCACGTTCAACATCAAATCGACGGAGTTCGCGCCCGGCGACGATTTCGGCATGATGCGCGAAGTCCTGCGCCGCCGTTTCGCGCGGCTGGCGAAGGAGGAGGGCGCTGCGGAAAGCGCCCGCGACGCTTCCGTTCTTCAGGCCGAGGCGCCGGTCCAGCAGGCGTCCCGAAGCACGAGCCGGGATGGCCGGACCCGGCCATCCTCCGGGACAGGCCTTCCGGGCGTTTTTGGGGACGAAGATTCGGGAGCCCCGTCGGAGACCGGAAACGACGCCCTTTCGGACGCCTGTCCGCCGGAGGATGCCGACGCCTTTCCCGACCGGCCCGATCTTGTCGTGATCGACGGCGGCAAGGGGCAATTGGAAGCCGCCCGCACGGCCATGGCCGAGGTCGGCGCCGGCGATATTCCCGTGGTCTCCATCGCCAAGGGCGCGGACCGCGATTCCGGGCGCGAAATGTTCTTCATCGCCGGGCGCGAGCCCTTTCGCATGAGCCCGCGCGACCCCGCGCTCTATTTCGTGCAGCGGCTGCGCGACGAGGCGCATCGATTCGCCATCGGCACGCATCGCGCGCGGCGCAAGAAGGAATTCACGAAATCCCCGCTCGACGAGATCGCCGGCGTCGGGCCCGCCCGCAAGCGCGCGCTCCTGGCCGCCTTTGGCACGGCCAAGGCGGTTTCGCAGGCCGCCCTTGCCGATCTCGAGAAAATTCCGGGCGTAAATGCGGCCACCGCCCGGCTGATTTATGCTCATTTTCACGAAAAGGGATGAAAGCGGACGCGAGCGAGACACCATGTATTGACGCGCGCGCCTTGCGCGTGTTCCCTCAGCCCATGCCTCAGATCATTGCGCCGCGCGCCAAAAATCATGCGCTGGCGCTACCGAACCTTTTGACCTACGGCCGCGTCGTGGCGGTGCCGATCGTGGCCGCGCTGATGCTGTGGCCCGACGAATACTGGATGCGCTGGACCGCGCTCGGCGTGTTCGCGGCAGCCGGCGTCACCGATTTCTTCGACGGCTATCTCGCCCGCGCCTGGAAACTGCAATCCTCCATGGGGCGCATGCTCGACCCCATAGCCGACAAATTGCTGGTCGCCGCCGTTCTTCTGATGCTGGTCGCCGATCAAACGATCAGCGGCTGGTCGATCTGGGCGGCCATCATCATCCTGTGCCGCGAGATTCTCGTGTCGGGCCTGCGCGAGTTTCTGGCCGGGCTCAAGGTGTCCGTGCCGGTCAGCGCCGTCGCCAAATGGAAGACGACCATGCAGCTCATCGCGCTCGGCTTTCTCATCGCCGGGCGTGCGGGCGAAACGGTGCTGCCCGGCAATACCCGGATCGGACTGGCGCTTCTGTGGATTTCCGCGCTGCTGACGCTCTACACCGGCTGGGATTATATGAAAGCCGGCCTGAAATATGTGACGGAGGATTGAGGTGAAAGCGGTCTATTTCGCCTGGGTGCGCGAGCGGATCGGGGCGACGGAGGAAGAGATCGCGCCGCCGGCGGAAGTGCGCACGGTGGGCGATCTCATGGGCTGGCTCGTTTCACGCGGCGAGAATTACGCCTATGCTTTCGAGAATGCGAAAGCGATCCGCGCCGCCATCGACCGCCGGCATGTGAAGCAGGACGCGCCGATTGCAGGGGCGCGCGAGATCGCCTTCTTCCCGCCGATGACGGGCGGCTGAGAACGCCGTGACCGTCCGCGTCCAGTCCGACCCCTTCGACGCCGCCGCCGAGGCGAAGGCGCTGACGGCGGGCCGCACCGATGTCGGCGCCGTCGTCTCCTTTGTCGGGCTCTGCCGCGACGAGGGCGGAACGCTTGCCGCGCTCGAACTCGAACATTACGCGGGCATGGCGGAGGACGAGCTTTCCCGCGTCATGGCCGAGGCGAAGGCGCGCTGGCCGCTGATGGGCGCAACCGCGATCCACCGCTACGGCACAATCGCGCCCGGCGACGACATCGTGCTTGTCGTCACCGCATCCGCGCATCGGGCGGCGGCGTTCGCTGCGGCCGAATTTCTGATGGATTATCTGAAAACCCGCGCGCCCTTCTGGAAGAAAGAGCATCGCAGGGATGGCGCAAGCAGCGACTGGGTCGCGGCGAAGGACGCCGACGACGCAGCCGCCGAGCGCTGGAAGATATAGAACCTACGCCTTCTTCATCGGGCAGGTCTTGATCCCCAGAAGCGTATAGGCCGGGCAGAAGCGGAAGAGGCCGGTGGCGAGCGGGATGACGCCGACCCAGCCCCATGGGGTCTGCGGGCCGACGAAGGCGAGAGAGATCAGGACGAGGCCTGCGACGATGCGCAGGATACGGTCGAGGTTTCCGACATTGGCGGTCATGGGGCGCTCCTTGATGAACCCGCGCCAGGCTAACGCTCGCGAAAGCCGGCGTCTGTGATCAAGTCACACGGGCGCGCATTTCCAATGCGGCGCGGTCGAGGATCGCTACCTCGCCGCGCGCGGTGCGCACGAGGCCTGCTTTTGCAAGCGCTTCGAGCTGGCGGCTGACCACTTCGCGCGCCGTGCCGACCTCTTCGGCCAGAGCCTGATGCGTGGCGAGAATGCGGCCCGTTTCGTCCGCGCGCGCGATCAGGATTTGCGCGATGCGCGCTTCGATGCGGGCAAATGCGATGGTTTCGAGCAGCCGGCTGATGTCGTTCAGGCGCGCGCCGAATTTCCGGAAAACGAAGGTGCGGAACACTTTCGACGCCGCCATCAGCGCGTCGAAGCGGGCGGCGGGAATCATCACGAGCGCCACATTCGTCTCGCTCACGCCTTCGGCGGAATAATCCTGCCCCGCCATTAGACACAGCGTCGTCTGAATGCAGACCTCGTCGGCGCCGACGCGATAGAGGACGAGCGCGCGGCCCGATTGCGAATTGAGGCCGACGCGGATCGAACCGGACAGGATCAGGGCAAATCCGGCGCAGGCCGCGCCCGGCGAAAACAGCGTGCGCCCCGCCTCGATCTCCGTAGGCCTGAGATCGGACAGCAGCGCGCGGGCGTCCGGCTCAAGGGCTGCGAGCGCGGGAATGCGCCCGATCCAGTCGTCGCTTTCCATTTTACGCCTCACTTGCCTGCGCCCCGCTTGCCTGCGCCCCACTTGCCTGCATCTGGCTTGTGCTCCGTCCGGGCTCCGTGCGGCTTGCCGCTCATGCCTGCTGCCCGGAATTTGCGGGCTCGAACAGTTTCCAGCCGGTTACCCTTGGGCTAATCGACACACAATACGCCTTCAAGCGTCACTCCAGGGACATCCATGCCTGAATTTTTCTACGAAGATTTCGTTCCCGGCGATGTCGCCGATTTTCATGGCGATCGCGCGATCACCAAAGAGGAGATCATCCGCTTCGCGGCGGCCTACGATCCGCAGCCCTTTCATCTCGACGAGGAAGCCGCCAAACGCTCGATGCTCGGCGGTCTCTGCGCGTCCGGCTGGCATACGTGCTGCCTGATGATGCGGCTCAATTACGACACATGGATATCCCGCACCGCCTCGCTCGGCGCGCCCGGTATCGACGAGGTGCGCTGGGCAAAACCCTTGCGCCCCGGCGACCGCCTGACGCTGCGCCGCAAGATCCTGAACAAGCGCGTTTCTCGCAACCGCCCGGAAATGGGGCTTGTCGCCATGGAGATCGACGCGCTCAACCAGGCAGGCGAGGTGATCTTGCGGCAAAGACATACGCAGATGGTTTCCCCGCGCGATCCCGAACGCGCCGCTGCCGAATCTGCGGCGTCCGCACCCGTCCAGAGTTCCGCCCAAAGTTCCACCAAGGCGCCTGACGCCGCCATTGCGCGCGTTGCGGCGCGCGAAGGGCAAAAGCCGTTCGCCGGCTATCTCGAGGATTTGCAGGTCGGCGCCTATAACGAACTGGGCTCGGAGACCTTCACCAGGGAAAATATCGTGGCGTTTGCCAGCCAGTTCGATCCGCAATCCTTCCATCTCGACGAGGAACTGGCGAAAACCACGCATTTCGGCGGTCTTGCGGCTTCCGGCTGGCAGACGGCCTGCCTGTGGATGCGCAGCGCCATGGCCCGGCGCGCGGCCGTGCAGGCGCAAGCGCGCGCGGAAGGGATCGAGACGCCGGAAGGCGGCCCCTCGCCGGGCTTTCTCAATCTGCGCTGGCCAAAGCCCGTCATGCTGGGCGACACGGTGACATACACCACCCAGATCATCGACAAGCGGGCGACCTCGAAACCTGGCTGGGGTCTGGCGTTCCACCACAATACCGGCGTCAACCAGCGCGGCGAGCGCGTGTTCGAGTTTCGCGGGTCCGGGTTTGTCCGCATGCGCGGAGCGTGATGCGGGACGCCCGAGCGCATGCGCGGAGCGTGATGCGGGACGCCCGAGCGCATGTGCGGAGCGTGATGGGCTGCTTGATCGCAGGCGATTGCGCATTCATCCTGCGATCATGTTCGGACGGGCAGACTGAGCCATGGCCGTTGGGGGTTTTCAGTTGCGCGTTGTGACGGCGTTTTTCCTTCTTGCGGCCTTGTTGCTTCATCCGCCGACTGCCGCGCGGGCCGACGCCAAACTGCCCGACGACGTGAAGGTCGTGCGCGACATCGCCTATGGGCCCGAGGCGCTTGCCCGGCTCGATCTCTATCTGCCCAAGGCCTATGCGGATACGGCGGTCGTGCTGCCGACCGTCCTGTGGATTCACGGCGGAGGATGGGCCGGCGGCAGCAAGACCTATGTCGCCCCATACGCCGCAGCGCTCGCGGCCCGAGGATTTGCGGTTGCGGCCATGGATTACACATTGCCGCCGCAGGCGCTCTATCCGACGCCGGTGCGCCAGGCTTTCGAGGCGTTCGACTTTCTCAAGCGCGAGGCGGCACGTCTGCATGTCGATTCCGCGCGGTTTTTCGTCGCCGGCGATTCGGCAGGCGCCCAGATCGCAGCGCAGGTGGCGACCGTCGTCACATCGCGGTCCTATGCGCGAAAAATGCGGATAACGCCGACGATAAGACGAAGCGAACTCAAAGGCGCGCTGCTCTATTGCGGCGCCTTCGATCTGACCACCATGAATTTCGGCGGGCCGATCACCTCGAAACTTGGCGGTCCGCTTGCAATCTATTCGGGCACGGAGGCGTTCGGGGTCGACCGGGGATTTGCGACCTTCTCGGTCGGTCGGTACGTCACGCGCAATTTTCCGCCCGCCTTCGTCACGGCCGGCAACGACGACGATTTCGAGGGCCAGTCCCGCGCCTTTGCGGAGCGCCTGCAAAAACTCGGCGTGATGGTCGACGAATTATTCTTCGAGCCCGGTTTCACGCCGCGGCAGGGCCATGTCTACCAGTTTGCGGTGAACCAGCCGGTCGGCCGCTATTCGGTGTTGCGCTCGGTCGCTTTCATGCGCGAGGCGCTGCGGCGGCGCTAGATGTGGCGCCTCAGCCCGGGGTCGCCGCGAGATCGGGCATGAAGATCGCGGCGAAGAACGTGAACAGGAACAGCAGCAGCCAGAAGGCGAGCGCGCTGCGGCCGATCAGTCTGGAGCCGTAGTTCTCGATATGCTGCTCCCAGCCCGGCGGGTTGCCGGCGTAGGTCTGGATGTCGGCACGCCAGAGATCGCTCAGCTTGAACTTCTGGTCCAGGATCGTGGGACGCGGCAGCAGCACCGTGCCGTGTTCGGCGATGCGGCCGAAGGATGCAATCTCGATCTCGCGCAGATAGGCGGCGATTTCGGCGATGCGCGCAAGCGCCACCCAGGCGCGCACGCTCGCAAGCAGGGTCATGGCGGGCGCAAGCCAGTAGATGGCGCGGCCGCCGGCGGCCGTCCCGTGGGTCAGCGTCCAGGTGTAGAACAGGGCGAGCGCGCCGAGCGTCAGCGTTTCGAGACGCCTTGTGTCGCGGACCTGCGAGAGAATCTCCTCGCGCAGCATCCGGTACTGCTCGGCATGGTCGATAACGCCGCTCGGCGGCCGGTCCTGCGCTCCGGGCACGGTCAATGGCCTCCAAACGATACGAGCGTGCGCACGGGCACGCCGAGGTCGCGGATTTTTTGCGCGCCGCCGAGTTCGGGAAGATCGATCACGAAACAGGCGGCGACAATGTTCGCGCCCATTTTCTGTAGAAGCTTGACCGCGCCTTCGGCCGTGCCGCCGGTGGCGATGAGATCGTCGACGAGAATGACGCGCTCGCCCCTGCTCACGGCGTCTTCGTGCATTTCCATTTCGTCGGCGCCGTATTCGAGCGAATAGGCGACCGAGACCGTCGCATGCGGCAGCTTGCCCTTCTTGCGGATGGGAATGAAGCCGGCCGAAAGCTGGTGGGCGACCGCGCCGCCGAGAATGAAGCCGCGCGCCTCCATGCCGGCGACCTTGTCTATGCGCCCGCCCGCCCAGGGGTGGACGAGTTCGTCGACCGCGCGGCGGAAGGCGCGGGCGTCGCCCAGCAGGGTGGTTATGTCGCGGAACAGGATGCCGGGCTTGGGATGGTCGGGGATCGTCCTGATGGCGTCAGACAGGGATTTTTCGAGCGTGGGTGCGTTCATCGGCTTCGTCCGGGGCTCGCAGATGGTATTGCTGCGGTTTGATGACCACAGATCGCCGCGAAAGGAAAGCGCAATGACTGAAACGGGCCAGCGTATCACAATTGTCGATATCGACATTCCCTTCGGCCGTCTGGTCGGAATCTTCATCAAATGGGGGATCGCCGCCGTGCCGGCGACGATCGCCCTGTCGGTTATTTTCAGCCTGGTCTTTTCCATTCTGTGGGGCCTGTTCGGCATGGGCGCCTGGCACGGGTCCACCACACGGCTGTGATCCGGCTTCAGGCGGCGGCGTTCACGCGGGCCAGAATGGCGTCGAGTTTCTCGAGGAGCGCGGGATCGCGCGCTTCGGGCGCCGTTATCAGCGCCGTATCCAGCGCGCGGTCGGAGCCCGCCGGGCAGGGCTCGCGCGTGGCCGGCATGTCCTTGAGCAGGCGCGCCAGCAGGCGGCTTGCGCGGGTCGCATTGTCATGGAGGACCGCGATGATCTGGGCGACGTCGACGGCGTCGTGCGAGGGATGCCAGCAGTCGAAATCGGTGACCATGGCGATGGTGGCGTAAGAAATCTCGGCCTCGCGCGCGAGCTTGACCTCCGGGCAGGCGGTCATGCCGATCACGTCGTAGCCGGCGGCGCGGTAGCCGAGGGATTCCGCAAGCGAGGAGAATTGCGGGCCTTCCATGCAGACATAGGTTCCGCCCGTCTGGAAGGCGATGCCCTCGGCTTCGGCGGCAGCCGCGATGCGCGCCTGCAAGGCGGGAGCGACGGGATGGGCCATCGAGACATGGGCGACGCAGCCATTGCCGAAGAACGAGGATTGCCGGCCGAAGGTGCGGTCCACGAACTGGTCGACCAGCACGAAATGGCCCGGCGGCAGATGTTCGCGAAACGAGCCGCAGGCCGAAACGGAGACAATGTCGGTCACGCCCACGCGCTTGAGGGCGTCGATATTGGCGCGATAATTGACGCCAGAAGGGGAAAGGCGGTGGCCGCGCCCGTGGCGGGGCAGAAATACGGCGTCGGTTGCGCCCATGCGGCCGAAATGCAGGGTATCGGAAGGCTCGCCCCAGGGGGTCGCCACCTTTTCCTCGCGCAGATCGGCGAGCCCGGGAAGATCATAGACGCCCGAGCCGCCGATGATGCCGATAATAGGTCTGGCCATGATATCCCCGTGAAGCGATCCCTGCGAAAGCGCGTTGTCGCCTCACGGAGGTTTGAGCGCAAGTGGCTTGCTGCGGCCGTGGATGACGCGGGGCGCCGCCTTGAAGCGGATCGGGCGTCTCCGTAAATAATGGGACAGCCCGCGACAGCGGGGATTTTGCGTGTCGGGCGCCTGGCTGTTTCCGGGGCCGGCATGCGTTGGAGTTTCCATGCCGCAATCCACAGCCTCCCAGCCCGCTCCGAAACACGCCCGCCTGATTATCGTCGGCTCGGGCCCTGCCGGCTATACGACCGCAATCTATGCCGCGCGCGCCATGCTGGCGCCGGTGCTGATCTCCGGTTTCGAGCCCGGCGGCCAGTTGATGATCACGACGGAAGTCGAAAATTATCCGGGCTTTGCCGAGCCGGTCCAGGGGCCCTGGCTGATGGAGCAGATGCGGTTGCAGGCCGAGCATGTGGGGGCGGAACTCGTCTCGGATTATGTGACCAAGGCCGAACTCGGCCAGCGGCCGTTCCGGTTGACCTGCGATTCAGGGGCGGTATGGACCTGCGACGCGCTGGTGATCGCCACCGGCGCCAAGGCCAAATGGCTCGGCATTCCCAGCGAGGAGACGTTCAAGGGCTATGGCGTCTCGGCCTGCGCCACCTGCGACGGGTTCTTCTATCGCGGCAAGGAGGTCATGGTGGTCGGCGGCGGCAATTCCGCTGTCGAGGAAGCGCTTTATCTCGCCAATCTCGCCTCGAAGGTGACGCTCGTCCACCGCCGCGATTCCCTGCGTTCCGAGCGCATTCTCCAGGAAAGGCTGCTCGCCCATCCCAAGATCGAGGTCGTCTGGAATTGCGCGGTCGACGAGATTCTGGGCGCGCAGAACCCGCTTTCGGTGACCGGCGTGCGCCTGAAGAACGTGCAGACCGGCGTCAGCGCCGAGCACAAGGTCGACGGCGTGTTTGTCGCCATTGGCCATGCGCCGGCGTCGGACCTGTTCTCCGGCCAGGTGGAGATGAAGGCGAACGGCTATATCAAGACGGTTGCGGGCACGACGCAGACCAATATTCCCGGAGTGTTTGCGGCCGGCGACGTTGCCGACGACATCTACCGGCAGGCCGTGACGGCGGCCGGTCTTGGCTGCATGGCGGCGCTGGAGGCGGAAAAATATCTGGCCGCGCAGGAGACGCGCGCGGCGGCCGAATGAGCCCTGCCAACCCATGCAATCGGTCAAAAAAAGGAAGCAATGCAAAAAACTGCTAGAATTGTAGGACAAAAGCATGCCATGAATTGGCGGTGGTCGGAGCCTCGCGCATAAGCCGCTTGACCCAAGCGCATAGCGTCCGTCAAAACGGGCGCAGGCCGCAAGGCTGAAGGGGAGATGCAACGTGGATTGGGACAAGCTGCGCGTTTTTCATGCGGCGGCGGAGGCCGGCTCCTTCACACATGCAGGCGAACGTCTGGGCCTAAGCCAATCGGCGGTCAGCCGCCAGGTCGGCGCACTCGAACAGGATCTCGACACGCCTCTCTTCCATCGCCATGCGCGCGGACTGATCCTGACCGAGCAGGGCGACATTCTGCTGCGCACCGTCAAGGATGTGATGAGCAAGCTCGATGCGGCGCGTTTGCGCCTGTCCGAGCAGCGCGCCAAGCCGCAAGGCGAATTGCGCGTGACCACGACATTGGGCATCGGCGCCAATTGGCTTGCCCCGCAGCTCGGCGAATTTCTCGAGCTTTATCCCGAGATCAAGGTCAAGCTGATCCTGTCCGACGACGAACTCGATCTTGGCATGCGCGAGGCCGATGTCGGCTTGCGTCTGCGCCAGCCCTCGCAGCCCGATCTCATCCGGCGCCGTCTGTTCACCGTGCATTATCACCTCTACGCTTCGGCCGATTATATCCGCAGGCACGGTCAACCCAAGACGCTCGTCGAACTCGATCATCACCGCATTCTCAGCTACGGGGCGACGGGCGCGAATTTTCTGAACGGGCTCAACTCGCTGCTGACAGCAGGGCGCGACGCCAAGGCCCCGCGCACGCCTGCGCTTGCCGTCAACAACATCACGGCGCTGCGCCATGCCGTCGAGGCGGGCGTCGGCATCGCCGTGCTGCCGGAATATCTGCTGCCCGCAGACACCGGGCTCGTCCAGCTTCTGCCGAATGCGGATATGCCGGAACTCGAGTGCTATCTCGTTTATCCCGAGGAAATGAAGAACGTCGCGCGCGTGCAGGTGTTTCGCGACTTCCTCGTCGCCAATGCGCAGCGCTGGAAATTTTAGCGCCATCGCATGACGCGATTGCATGATCCGATTGCATGATCCGATTGCATGGCGAACCCGCAAATACGTGGAAATAATGCAGTAATTATGTTGGCTTCGCATGACTACCATGCGACCCGCCCGATTGCGGAAGCGACGAGGAAGGCGCATCATCACTGTGTTGGTTGCGGCATTCACTGCCTCCCCGGTGAATGGAGCGGTCAATCATTCCCTCTTAAAGTTCTTTGGCCTTGTGCCAGGAGCGGCCGGACGTAAGTCCGGCCTTCTTTTTTTGCGCTATGCTTGCGTTCTGTCTCGGCGCCGGGTTTTGCGCGATCTTTCGTTGCGAAATCTTCTTGCAGCGCAACTTTAGATGCGCGCAGCGCGCATCTATTTCTTTATAGGATGTCCTGTTTCTCCGCCGGCCGTTCCGGCGTGCGCGATCAGTCGAACAGGCTGGAGACCGATTCTTCTTTTGCCGTGCGCGCGATGGCTTCGCCGATCAGTCCGGCGATGGTGATGACGCGAATGTTTCTGGCCAGACGCACGGCCTCTGTCGGCGCGATCGTGTCGGTAATGACCAGTTCCTTGAGTTTGGACGAGGAAATGCGCGCCACCGCGCCGCCCGAGAGCACGCCATGAGTGATATAGGCGGACACGTCCTTGGCGCCTTCCTTCAGCAAGGCTTCGGCGGCGTTGACCAGGGTTCCGCCGGAATCGACGATGTCGTCGAGCAGAAGGCAGCTCTTGCCGGCGACGTCGCCGATGATGTTCATCACTTCCGATTCGCCGGCGCGCTCGCGGCGCTTGTCGACGATGGCGAGCTGGGCGTCGATGCGCTTGGCGAGCGCGCGCGCACGCACCACGCCGCCGACGTCGGGCGAGACGACGGTCACGTTCGACAGATCCTTGTTGCGATCCTTGATGTCGCGCACCATCACGGGGGCGGCGAACATATTGTCGGTGGGGATGTCGAAAAAGCCCTGAATCTGGCCGGCGTGCAGGTCGACGGTCAGAACGCGGTCGACGCCGGCGCGGGTGATGAGGTTGGCGACGAGCTTCGCCGAAATCGGCGTGCGCGAGCCCGATTTGCGGTCCTGGCGGGCATAGCCGAAATAGGGCAGGACGGCGGTGATGCGGCGCGCCGAGGAACGGCGCAGCGCGTCGGCCATGATGAGAACTTCCATCAGATGGTCGTTGGCCGGAAAGGACGTGGACTGCACGATGAACGTGTCCTGTCCGCGCACGTTTTCCTGAATCTCGACGAAAATTTCCATGTCGGCGAAGCGGCGCACCGAGCATTGCGTCAGCGGCGTTCCGAGATAGGCGGCTATTGCTTCGGTCAACTGACGATTGGAATTTCCCGCCAGAATTTTCATGCCAGCCATATCAGCGATCCGAGCCTGTCCGAATGGGCCGCTCTTAGCAGCCGGTTTGCGTGCGAACAATACGATAGCTGCAACACTGACCGGCAAATTCGATGCGCAAATGCAAATCGGCTCTTGTCAGGGCGCTTTCGACGTGTAGTCGGCTTTGTCCGGCGCATGGGCGCAAACGTCAGCGGCTCGCGGCGAGGCCGAGGCGTCCGGCTGTCGGCGCGGGCTCCTGTCGCGCGACGCCGCTATGCGCTGATCGCGTGGCGGGGATAGCGGCGACCGCAGCGGAACGTGTGAGTGTAGCGGAACTTGCGACCGCCTCCGGCGTATTGGTCAGGGCGTCGGCCAGTTCGCTGGCCGAACGGGCTGCGAGCGCGCGCAGGGCCTTGTCGTCGGCGAGCGCCCAGGGATCAGCGGCCGCGCCCTTGAGGGCCGCCGTGTCGGTCAGGCGGGCCACGCGCTTCCTGGAGCGGTCGAAGAGGTCTATGGCGTAGGAGAGCCGCGTCACGCCCGGTTCGCCGGCGCTGGCGTCGATATAGGCGCGCACGAGGTATTCGGCGGAACCTGGCTCGACGGTCGTCAATTCCAATTGTCCCGCAGATTGCTCGAAAGCAAGTCTGAACCGATCGTTGATGTCCGCAGAGGCGCCGGCGACGCTGGCCAGGGCTATGCTCACGCCGCGCGGACTGACGCCCGGCCGGCGCGCGATTTTGGCTGAGGCCGCCGTGGGCTCGACGCGAACCTGGCTTGCCGTGTCGACGCAGGCGCCGAGCGGCAGGCACAGCGCCCCGGCCAGAAGCGCCCCCATCGCCGTCAGTGATTTACCGCCTTGCACGCCTTTTCTCCGCGCCCCCAAATCCGCGCCCCCATTTCCGCACCGTCCCTGGCGGCGGCGCGGATTTTAACGAAGCGTTAAACATTCGTGCGCGGTCCGTCCAGCGCGCGTGCGGGCGTATCGTTAACGCCGCCACGCCGTCCTTCAGGCGACATGCGTCTTGCCGGCGACAAAGGTCATGCGTTTCTGATTATGACCGATGTTTTGTCGCGCGCGTTCGCAGGAAAAATCATGTTCGGCGAGAATTTCGCGCAAGTCCGCCTCGTCGTAGGTCGACAATCCGTATTGCGCGCGAAGACTGCGATAATCCGACAGCGCGGTGCGCGCGAGGCCGGCGAGGCTGGCGAGAAAAAATCCGCCCTGCGCGCCGAATTTCAGCAACGCGCGGACATCGTCGAGCGGGCTTGCGTCCCCGGGGACGATGTCGGCGAGCACGAGCGCGCCGTCGTCCTTCAGCTTGTCGTGGAAAATGCCGAGCATGCGGGCAAGTTCGGCGTCGCCCACATATTGCAGTACGGAGACGATCACGATTCTGTCGAGCGATTTTTCGGGAAGCGCCTCGAAGCTTGCCTCGTCGAGCACGGCGACGTTCGCGCGATTGATGTTGGCCGCGATCAGTTTTGCGCGCACGCTCGGCGCTGTGTCGAAGAGATAGAGTTTCGCGCAATTCTCGGAGAGGAAAGGCGCCCCCAGCGCCTCGCCGCAGCCGTAATCGAGGACGTGGGCGTTCCTGTCGGGAATATACGCGGCGACGCCTTTCGCCACGAGGTCGGCATGCAGGCGCTTGTGACGCTCGCTGACGTAGAGCGCGTGATCGCGGTCGAAGAAATCGCGCCAACTCATCAGGCCCGGTCCTGTCTCTGCGCGTTCCTTTCCCCATGAAGGGAAGGCGCCTGCATAGAGCGCGTCACATTTTCACGAGAATCGCGCGACGTGTTCTATTGCTTTGCTTTCACCGCATATCGTGATCGCAAAAGTCTGCAACTTCTGCGGGATATGCGGGTTGTTTCACCGCATATCGTGATCGCAAAAGTCTGCAACTTTTGCGGGATATGCGGGTTGTTTCACCGCATATCCTTATCG
>JBKDZW010000082.1:0-7399 GCA_047971685.1 Rhodoblastus sp. | reverse complement strand
CGATCAAAACAAGATCTGCGACGCCTTGGCGTCGCCCGATCAAAACAAGATCTGCGACGCCCTGGCGTCGCCCGATCAGAACAAGATTTGCGACGCCTTGGCGTCGCCCGATCAAACAAGATCTGCGCCGCTATGGCGTTGCCCGATCAAAAGAGAGGCTGCGACGCCAAGGCGCCAAAACTTGGACTGGCGTCAAAACTTGTAATTGAGCGCCGCTCCACCGCCGATCGGCTCTTTTTTCCGTATCGGATAGGGATTGGACGTTTGCACGGGCGGCTTGCCCATGGCGACGGGATCGGCCGAGCCGATCGAGGTGCGCTCGTCGAGTTCCATATCGTCGGAGATTTCATGACGCACAGCGCCTGGCGAAGGCGTCGGCAGATTTTCGCCATCGCTTTCCCAGGCGCAGACAGGATCGCCCGGATAATTCGCGCGCTCGCATTCCCGCTTCGCGGACTTTACGCGAGCAACCGATCTTGCGCCCGCAGTGGATTTGACGCCCGCAGGAGATTTGGCGACCGTGGTCGTGTTGGCTTTTTCGCGTGATTTTTTTGCGCGCTCGGCCGCAGCCGGTCCGGCGCCGGCAAGGGCGAAGGACAGGGCGAGCGCAAAGGGCAGGGCGAGCGTGAGGAAGCAGGGCGAAAGGTTCCGCATTCGCCCCCATAAAGCGCGCACGCCCGAAAATCCAGACGGGCCTGTCCGGCCCTGTGGATTGCGGGCGTCGCCTCAATCGGCGTCGGTCCGCTCCATAGGCGCGCGCGAAACCTCGTTATTGCCTTCCACGATCTGGCCGATGAGCCGCATGAACACGGCGCGGTCGGCGGCGGCCAGCGGTTCGAGCAGGCGGTTTTGCGTGGCGCGTACGCCGGGCGCGATCGCCGACAGCAATTGCCTGCCGGCCTCGGTGGTGTGCAGAAGCTTGACGCGGCGATCCTCAGGCGAGGGGCGCCGGTCCACCCATCCCTTCGTTTCCAGCCGCTCCAGCACATTGCCGAGCGTCGAGCGGTCGAAGGCGACGGCGCCGGCAAGCCGGGTGGCGTCGACGCCCGGCTTGCGCGCGATTTCGGCCAGGCAGGCGTATTGCACCGGCGTCACGCTGTAATCGGCGCATTCCTCCATGAAGATCGCCACGGAAATCTGATGCGCGCGGCGGATCAGATGGCCCGGCATGATGTCGAAATCTTCGCCCTGGTTCATCTTTTTTGTCCAAATCAAATTCGAGCGGTCACACGCTCAAATAGGCGTCCTGCGCCTGCGTGTCGGCGGCAAGCGCCGCGCTGTCGCCAGACCATACGATTTCGCCTTTTTCCAGAATGAAATGCCGGTTGGAAAATCGGGCCAGCGCTTCCACCTCCTTGTCGATGACGATCATGGCGAGGCCGGTCTGTTTCAAGGTTTCGAGCGTCTCCCATATCTGGCGGCGGATGAGCGGAGCAAGCCCTTCGGTCGCCTCGTCCAGCACCAGAAGGTCGGGATTGGTCATGAGCGCGCGGCCGATGGCCAGCATCTGCTGTTCGCCGCCCGACAATTGATTGCCGCCATTGGAAAGCCGCTCCGCAAGACGGGGGAAAAAGGCGAGCACACGTTCGAGCGTCCAGGGTTCGCGCCGGTCCGGCCGCTTGATGCCGGCCATGACCAGATTTTCGCGCACCGAAAGGTTTGGAAAAATATGGCGGCCCTCCGGCACGAGGCCGATTCCTGCATGCGCGATCGCATGCGGCGGGCGCGAATCGATGCGCTGGCCCTTGAACCGGATTTCGCCGGCGCGCGCGCGCAACAGCCCGGTCAGGCAACGCACGGTCGTCGTCTTGCCCATGCCGTTGCGCCCGAGCAGGGTGGCGACCTCGCCTTCGCCGACACTGAAACCCAGACCGAACAGAACCTGGCTGCCGTCGTAGCCTGCCCGGAGATTGCGGACTTCGAGCAGCATGGCGTCAATGTCCGAGATAGGCGGCGCGCACCTGCTCATCCGTGCGGATGGCCTCGGGCGCGCCGGTCTTGATGATATGGCCCGACACCAGCACGCTGATGCGGTCGGCGAGCGAAAACACCGCCTGCATGTCGTGCTCGATCAGGATGATCGAATATTGTCCTTTGAGCGTCGTCAGCAATTGCGTCATGAGGGCTGCATCCTTGCGGCCCATGCCGGCCATGGGCTCGTCGAGCAGCAGCAGGCGCGGCTTCTGCGCAATGGCGATGGCGAGTTCGAGCTGGCGCGCCTCGCCATGCGAGAGGTCGCACGCCAGAACGTTTTCACGCGGAGAAAGGCCGACTGCGGCTATCGCCTCGCGCGCTGGCGCAACCAGCGCGGGGTCGCGCCGCGCATTCCGCCAGAAACGGAAGGAATGGCCGCGTCGCGCCTGTACGGCGAGCGCTGCATGGTCGAGTACTGAAAAATCGGGCACGAGCGAAGTGATCTGGAAGGAGCGCGCGATGCCGAGCCGCGCGCGGCGATGGGCGGGCTCGTGCGTGATGTCGCGCGCGCCCAGCGCGATCTTTCCCGAATCCGGCGCCAGCATGCCCTGCAATTGCGAGATCAATGTCGTCTTGCCGGCGCCGTTGGGCCCGATGACCGCATGGCATTCGCCATGCAGAATTTCGAGAGAAACATCGTCGGTTGCGCGCAGGCCGCCGAAACTTTTCATCAGACGGTCGACGGACAGGATGACGTCAGCCATGCGTTCCCCTCTCTCCCTTGCGCGAAAAAACAAGGGCGCCGAGATCGGCGAGGCCGCCGCGCAGACTGACGACGACGACAACGATGAACAGGCCGAAGGCAAGCTGCCAATGCGTCGTCCAGGAAGCCAGAACAAGTTCGAGCACGACGAAGGCGGCCGCGCCCAGCGCCGGCCCCCAGACCGCGCCGACGCCGCCAAGCACGGCCATGACGACGAGATCGCCGGAGCGCTCCCAGCCCATGTCCACGGGGCTGATGAATTGCTGGCCCGCCGCCAGCAGCGCGCCGGCGGTTGCAGCAAGCGCGGCCGAGATGACGAAGGCGACGAGCCGGTAGGCCCAGGGATCGACGCCGATCGCAATCACGCGCGTCTCGTTTTTCGACGCAGCGCGCAACACCATGCCGAAGCGGCTGTCGACGAAGCGGCCGAGCAGGACAAGCGTCAGCGCGAGCACGAAAAGCGCGAAATAGAAAAACCGATAGCGGTTGGAGAGATCGAGCGGCCCGAGCGTCATCGTGCTGAATATCTGCAAGCCGTCGTCGCCGCCGTATTTTTGCAACGCGACGGCGCCGTAATAGAACATCTGGTTGAAGGCGAGCGTTATCATCAGGAAATAAGGCCCGCTGGTGCGCAGCGAAATAGCGCCGACGATCGCAGCGATGACGCACGATACGAGAATGGCGAGCGGCAGCGAAACCGCGAGATTCGAGGCGCCCGGCAGAAACCACAGGGGTTCGCCGTTGAAATCGTGCCAGGCGAGAATGCCGACGACATAGCCGCCGATGCCGAAGAAGGCGGCATGACACAGGCTGACGAGGCCGCCATAGCCGACGATGAAATTGAGCGCGCTTGCAGCAATCGCAAAGACGACGACGCGCGTTGCAACTTTGACGATGAAGGGGTCGTCTATCGCGACGGCTATTGCCGGCGTCGCCGCCAGCGCCGCCAGAATGAGCAGTGTCGGCAGGTTTTCGCGCCATTTCGAGGGTGCGGTCGCAGGATCAGCCATGGGCGGGAAACAATCCCCTGGGCCTGATGGCGAGGATCGCCGCCATCATCACGAAGATCGCCATGGAGCCGAGCGCGGGCGTCAGCAGCACACGCCCGAACGTATCGACCACGCCGACGAGAAGGGCTGCAACCAGCGCACCCCGGATCGAGCCGACGCCGCCGATGACGGTGACCACGAGCGCGAGAATGAGAATGGGTTCGCCCATGCCGACCTGCACCGAGAGAATGGGGCCGGCCATCACGCCGGCAAGGCCGGCAAGCGCCGCGCCCGCGCCGAACAGGCTCGCAAAGACAAAGGAGGCGTTGACGCCCATGGCGGTCGCGATGGGCCGGTCGCTCGCGCCGGCGCGCACCCACATGCCGATGCGGGTGCGCATGATGACGACATAAAGAAAAACCGCGACGACGAGGCCGACGCACAGGATGGCGAGCCGGAACTTGGGATAGGGAACGCCGAAAATATCGACATGCCCGGCGAGCAGCGGCGGCAGGCTCATGCGCAGCGGCGTCAGGCCGAATATCATGCGCGTCGCCTCGTTGAGCGCGAGGATCAGGCCGAAGGTGACAAGCACCTGATCGAGATGGTCGCGCCCGTAAAAACGACGCAACAGCGCGCTTTCGAGCAAAAGCCCCGCGATTGCGGCGGCAAGCGGGGCAGCCAGAAGCGCAAGCAGGAACGAGCCGGTGGCCGCCTGCACAGCCGCGCCGGCAAAGGCGCCGATCATGTAGAGCGAGCCATGCGCGAGATTGATGAAATTCATGATGCCGAAGACGAGCGTGAGCCCGGCCGACATCAAAAACAACATCACGCCAAGCTGCACGCCGTTGAGCAATTGCTCTGTGAGGAGCGATGCGGTCATGAAGGAACGTCTCCGCAACCTGCCGTCATTGCGAATTCGGGAGAAGTCGCCTGTTGGCGACTTCGTTTTGAAGCGGGAGAAGTCGCCTGCTGGCGACTTCGTCTGGAAGCAAAGCAATCCATCCCTCGATCCGCCGGAAGGGATGGATTGCCACGCCGGCTCTGCGAGCCTTCCCGCCGAAACTCCCCGTCATAACGGGCCTGGCCTCAGTTCGCCGCCATCTTGCACTGGCCGACATAGGCGTCGCGATGATCGCTCACGATCTTTTCGCGCACCGCCATGACCGGCCGGCCCTTGGCGTCCTTGACGATCTCGACCAGGTAGAAATCCTGAATCGGAAAATGGTTTGTGTCGAAGCGGAATTTCCCGCGCACGCTCTCGAACTTGACCGTCTCCAGCGCCTTCCGGAAGGCCGCCTTGTCCTCGATCTTGCCGCCTATGCTCTTGGCGGCGGCGTCGATCAGGCGCGCAGTGTCATAGCCGTTGGCGGCGTTGGGCGAGGGAATGCGGTTGTATTTCGCCTCGAAGGCGGCGACGAATTTCTTGCTCGCGGGATTGTCGAAACCTTCCGCCCACTGGGTGGCGGCATGCGCGCCGACGGCCGCATCGCCCATCGCCGGCAACACCGTCTGGTCGAGCGAGAACGAAGGACCGTAGAGCGGCACGGAGGCTTTCAGGCCGGCCTGCGCATATTGCTTGACGAAATTGATGCCCATGCCGCCGGGATAGAAGAAATAGACGCCCCCCGGATTGGCTGCGCGCAATTGCGCGATCTCGGCGGCGTAATCGAGTTGACCGAAGGTGGTGTAGACCTCGCCGGCAACCTCGCCTTTGTAATAACGCTTGAAGCCCGTCAGAAAATCCTTGCCCGCCGGATAGTTCGGCGCAAGCAGGTACATTTTCTTCGCGCCCTTGTTTTGCAGGTAGATGCCCATGGCTTCCGATGCGGTGTCGTTCTGGAAGGACACGGAGAAGAAATGCGGATGGCATTGCGCGCCGGCATATTGCGAGGGGCCGGCGTTGGAGGAAATGATGAAGGCGCCGGCGTCGAGCGTGGGCTTTGCGACCGCAAGCATAACGTTCGAGAAATTGATGCCGGTGAGGATCGCCACCTTGTCGCGCTCGACCATCTTGTCGGCGGCCTGACGGCCGACATCGGGCTTGGCCTGATCGTCGCCCTGGATGACTTCCACCGGACGCCCGCCGATCGTCTTGCCGTTTTCTTCGAGCGCAAGATTGAAGCCGTCGAACAATTCCTGGCCAAGCTGTCCGCTGGGGCCGGAGAAGGTAGAGAGAAAGCCGATCTTCACGGGGTCGGCGGCGAAGGCTGCGCCCGACATGAGCGACAATGCGAACGCGCCTGCGGCGATCTTTTTCATGATATCCTCCCTTGGTTCTTATTATTTGAAGCAACGCAATCTGCGGACTTCGGGATGCGGCCGCCCCTCTTGCGGAGGCGGGCGACGTTATCGTCGCGCTTTATTTTGCCGGCGCGACGGTGATCGAGATTTCCGCGACGCCCTCCACCGCGCCTTCCACCTTGTCGCCGGCGACAATCGCGCCGACGCCGGCCGGAGTTCCCGTCATGATGACGTCGCCGGCCTTCAGCTCGATCGAGCGCGAGGCGAAGGCGATGATTTCCGGCACGTTCCAGATGAGATCGGCGATATCGGCGTCTTGCTTGATCGCGCCATTGACCTTGAGCCAGATGCGCCCCCTGGCGGGATGGCCGATTTTCGCGGCAGGCTGGATCGGCGATATCGGCGCCGACCTGTCGAAACCCTTGCCCCAGTCCCAGGGGCGGCCCAGTTCGCGCGCCGCCATTTGCAGGTCGCGCCGCGTGAGATCGAGGCCCACCGTATAACCGAAGACGTGATCGAGCGCTTTGTCCTGCGCAATGTCGGCCCCATCCTTGCCGATGACGACGACCAGCTCCATCTCGTACTGGAAATTGTTCGTTTCGGGCGGATAGGGCACGGACGAACCGTCGGGCACGATAGTATCGGCGGGCTTGTAGAAGAAGAAAGGCGGCTCGCGTGTGGGGTCGCGTCCCATTTCTCGGGCATGGGCCTCGTAATTGCGGCCGACGCAGATCACGCGGCGCACCGGAAAACGCTCCTTCCCGCCCGCCACAGGAATGGACACTGTTGCTGGCGGCGCAAAAACATAATTCATACTGCCTGCCCTCGCTCGAAATCGCGTGTTTTAATTTTGGCGCTTCTTTGCAATTTTGACATTTCGGCAAGGCGTCGCGCATCGCGTCCGCGCAGGCGCGATATGGCTATGCTTCCCGAATATTCTTCGTTATTGGGCAGAGTGCGCAAATTCAGATGAGTGTCAATCGGCCGCAGCCTTCATCGCGCCACGCAAAAGGCCGGACAGGTTTGGGGAAGAACGCAATGCGGCTTCACGGGTATTTTCGTTCCGCGGCCGCGTATCGTGTGCGCATAGCGCTCAATCTCAAGGGGCTGAGCGTGGAGCATGTCTTCCATCACCTGCGCCGTGGCGAGCAACGCGCCCCCGACTATCTCGAACTCAATCCGCAGGGGCTGCGGCCGACGCGCGAAACGGACGCCGGCGCCCGCCTCACGCAAGCCCGGGCCAGCGTCGAATGGCTCGACGAGACGCATCCTGCGCCGCCGCTTCTGCCGGGCGACAGCCTGCGCCGCGCGAAAATTCGCGCCTTCGCGCTCGCCATCGCCTGCGACATTCATCCCGTCCAGAATTTGCGCATCCTCAACAAGGTGCGCGAAACCGACGGCGAGGAGGCCGCGCAGAACTGGGCGAAATCGATCAATGGCGAGGGCATGGCGGCTTGCGAGAAGCTGGTTGCGGGCGAAGCCGGCCCCT
>JBKDZW010000081.1:0-2591 GCA_047971685.1 Rhodoblastus sp. | reverse complement strand
GCGGCGATGAAAGGCGCAGGCGGAGGTGTAAACATTGTCGGCTATACGGATGCGGTCGGCAGCGAACAGCGCAATATCGAGATCGGGCAATCGCGCGCCAATGCGGCCGCAACGCTTTTGGCCGCCCAGGGCGTGGACAGGGCGCGCCTGCATATTGTCGCGCGCTCCGCTCCCGCGCATACCGGTCGCGATGCCGACCTGCGCGCGCGCCGTGTGATCTTCGAGCTTGCGCCTGCGGATGAGGTGCGCCCGTGACGCGCTCGACCAAAGTCATGCTTCTGGGCGAAATCGGCGTCGGCAAGTCGTCGCTGGCCCGCCGTTTCGTGTTCGACAAGTTCGAGGGCGAATATAAATCGACCATCGGCGTCGACATTCTCTCGCATGAGATTGCGCTCGACGACGGAGCCCCGCTGAAACTGATGCTGTGGGACACGGACGGCGATTTCGGCGTGCGCATTTTCGAGACCGTCTATGTCAAAGGCGCCAGCGGGGCGCTGATCGTATCCGACGCCACGCGGCCGGCCACGCTCGCCAAGGCTGCCCGGCTGGCGGTCAGTTTCGCCGAAGCCTTTCCCGGCAGGCCGGCGCGCGTGATCGTCAACAAGATAGATCTCGCCGCCATGGAGGAAGGCGCCTTTGCCGGCGCGGGTCTTGCGCCCGGCGATGTCGTGCATACGAGCGCACGCACGGGCGAGGGCGTGGAAGCGCTGTTTCGCTCCATCGGCGCCGATATCGTCCGGCGCGGCGTTTAGAGCGCGGGAAAACAGGGTTCGTTCCGCGCGCCATGCAAGCGCGCGAAACGGCGGTTGCGCTCGTTATTCCGCGGCCACCGGCATGGGCGTCTGCTGCATGCGGAATTTGGCGAGCAGCTTTTCCTCCTCCGCTTTCGCCTTGACGATATGGCTTTCCTTCACATGGCCGTAGCCGCGGATTTTTTCCGGAATCGCTGCAAGCTGCACGGCAAGGCCGTGCGAGGCGGGGTTAAGGCTCGCTTCAAGTTCGTCGAGCATCTTCTCGTAATCGGCGAGCAATTGCCGCTCCTGCCGGCGTTCGGCGGTCCTGCCGAATATGTCGAGCGCGCCGCCGCGTAAAAATTTCAATCCCGCGAGCACGCGCAAAAGGCTCATCGCCCAGGGGCCGAAGGTTGTTTTTATCGCCAGGCCGTTTTCATCCTTGCGGCCGAGAATCGGCGGCGCAAAGTGGAATTCGAGCTTGCCGACATTGTCGAAAGCCGCGTTCAACTGGCGTTTGAACGAGCCGTCCGTGTAGAGGCGCGCGACCTCGTATTCGTCCTTGACCGCCATGAGTTTGAAGAGATAACGGGCGACCGCGTGAGCGTAATCCGTGGCGCCGGGCGCATGCGCATGTTCGGCGGCAAGCGCTTTTTCCACGCGTTTCTTGTAGCGCGCGGCATAGGCTGCGTTCTGGTAGGCGGCAAGATATTTGACGCGGCGCTCGATGGTCTCGTCGAGCGATTTCGATTTTTCGCGCGATTGCGCAGGCTTGACGAGCGGGGCGACGAACGCCTCGAACGCCTTGGGATCGTTGGCGGCGCGCCGGCCCCAATGGAATGCCTCGGCGTTCATCGCAACGGCTTCGCCATTGAGTTCGATAGCGCGCAATATCGAGGCCTCGCTCAACGGCACGAAGCCGCGCTGCCAGGCAAAGCCCAGCATGAACATGTTGGCGCCGATGGAATTGCCGAGCAACGCGGCAGCGGCGGCGGAAGCGTCCACAAAATCGTAATTGTCGCCGGCGGCGTCGCGCACCGCAGCCTTCACGCGCTCGCCGGGCAGCGAAAAATCGGCCATGCGGGTGATCTCGCCGGGGTAGACTTCCGTCGAATTCACGAACACGCCGGTCTCGCCTTTGTCGATGGCCGAGAGCACTTTTCTGGTTCCGGCTACGACGAGGTCGCAGCCGAGCGCCAGATCGGCTTCGCCGGCGGCCACACGGATCGCATGCACGTCTTCGGCTCTGTTGGCGATCTTGACGTGGCAATAGACCGCGCCGCCCTTCTGGGCGAGGCCGGCCATGTCGATCACCCCGACCCCCTTGCCTTCGAGGTGAGCCGCCATGCCGAGGATGGCGGAGATCGTCACGACGCCCGTGCCGCCGACGCCCGAGACGAGGATGGAATAAGGCTGCGCGCCGATCTCTGGCAGTTTTGGCGCGGGCGGTTCGGGCAGGGCGCTGGCCGATTGCGCGCCGCCCGCCTTTTGCAAGTCGCCCGCTTTGGCCTTGCGCGGCGTTGCGCCATGTACGGTGACGAAAGACGGGCAGAAGCCGTTGACGCAGGAAAAATCCTTGTTGCACGAGGATTGGTCGATCTTTCGCTTGCGGCCGAACTCGGTTTCGAGCGGTTGCACGGAGACGCAGTTCGACTTAACGCCGCAATCGCCGCAGCCCTCGCAGACGAGTTCGTTGATAATGACGCGCCGGTCGGGATCGGGAAACGCGCCGCGCTTGCGGCGGCGGCGTTTTTCGGCGGCGCAGGTCTGGTCGTAGAGCAGGACCGTCACACCTTCTATCCCGGCAAGTTCGCGCTGCACGCGGTCGAGATCGTCGCGGTGATTGATGGTCATGTTGGC